>NZ_JBNLYE010000498.1:0-2392 GCF_050172095.1 Bacillus sp. GMs2/2 | reverse complement strand
ATATTCTTTGTCGGCACGTACATATAACTAATGTTTTTTAATTGATAAAGTGAAACTTTAATCAGCTCTCACCAATCGGGCTTTTATGGGCAGTCCTCCACCTAACTTCTCTTTGCTCTCGCTGAATTTTTTTGGGGATGTTACTGCCCGCAACTAGCAAGATAGATGTTATCAATATTCATACGTTACAATAGTACCGGTAGTATCAGTAAAACCATCAAAACAGTTAGAGCAACCACCACAGCCTCCACAACCGCCACAGCCTCCGCAACCAAAACAACCGAAGCAACCAATACAACGGAAGCCACCACAACGGAAGCCACCACAACGGAAGCCGCCACAACGACCTCCACCACAACCGCCACAACGACCACAACCGCCACAGCGACGAGCAGCATCTTCAATATAGTAATATGGATATTGGTTTTGCTGGTCCCAATAGACAATATTTCCAGACCGGTAATCATTAAGGCTTAACGCTTGTAGTTCTTGTTGAAACTGATTCATTTTCATAACCTCCGTTTATAAAATACAACCTCATCGATACTTCCCTATATTCCTGTTCGTTACATCTAAGTAGAAATAGCGCTATAAACTAAGTTCAATACGTACATCAACAAAGTATGACTTATCACTAGATGATGCACCTTGTTCATATACCTATTTTTACTATGGGCTCATTTTTATAAAGTGAAACTTTAATCAGTGGGGTTTTGTTCATCCCCTACCTAACTTCTTTGCTTCCGCTGAATTTTGAGGTGGGGGGCTTACTGCCCGGCAAATAGCGGGATAAATAAAAATTAAAAAATATGAATTCTAGCGTCATATCTTCATACTTACTAAGTTCAATTAATTTCTCAATAATTATGATCCATATCCTATATATTTCCGTCTGCTGCTTAGATTTTTCTGTACTGTAAATGGCTTTCGCTATAACACCTCCAAGTGACCAGTTTTTATGACGGTTAAGAAATTCCAACAAAAAAAGCCCTAATTAGGGCTTTTCATTCTATTTCTCCAGCAAAGCTCTCTATGAAATTGTTAATTAAAAAAGACACACTTAGATTGATGCGTCTTTTTGTGATGCCTCTTTTGTGAAATCATATAAAGCAATTGCGCCTAAAAGAACAAGTATACCTTGAGGAACATCTAGCAAAATAGTTTTCCAAATTTCTGGAATTACCCATTTAATATCTGCTGCTGTTTCAAGATATGTTTGGAAATAGCTGATTGTAAAATTAATTATCCCTAAAAATACAAACAACGATAAACCAAATCGAATTAATTTCTTATTTGTAAACATATAACACCTCTCAAAATTCATTGGATATTCCTGCTTTTGCTTCTTTATATTTCCATATCTCTATATCTAATTTTAACACATAAAGAGCTCAAAAAAAAATACGATATGCATATTTGCATATCGTATTAACAACACTCCATGATAATTTAGAAATTCCTGCAAAGAAAAAACAACTCCGTTACAGCTAACAGCTCGGGTTTCTTTTCTTATTTAACTTCATACCACCAACATTTACGTTCTTTGATTGTAAAATAAATGTGACAGAAGTTTATCCAGTTAATGCGTAGACAAGTAAATGAGCTAAATTATCGATATTCTATTTCGCCATATCCGTAGCACTAATGACTTTACGCAAATTTGACAAGAAAAAATATATAGATAGGTATGATCCATACCTATCTATAACATTACTTCTATTCTTTATCCAATTACGTCTTTTACGTCTGTATCCACTGGCCACTTTTCTAATGTATAAGCCATTTCCCAAAATGAATATTCATATTGACTGCTAATAATAAAATGCTGTTTCATACGTTTGCGGTCTGCCTCTGTTACTTTTTCAGCGATAGTATCTAAACGTGTAATTTGTTCTTCAACTAGCGTACGGAACCAATCAGATCCATAAGCAGAAATCCATTCGTTATAAATTGGCTCTTCCGGCTGGCACTCTTTTAAGCGTTCGCCAATTTCATAATACAACCAATAGCAAGGTAAAATTGCTGCAATGATATCTCCTAAATGCCCTTCATACGCAGCACGATACATATGTGAAGTATACGCATATGCAGTTGGCGCAGGAATAAAATTATCTTTTTCTTCTTTCGTTATCCCTAGTTTTTTAGCAAAATTCTCATGTAAAGATAACTCTGCTTCATATGTATTTTGAGCATGGTGTGCCATACGAGCTGTCGTTTCTAATTCAAGAGCTTTCGCAGCTCCTAATGTTTGTACTCTAGCAAAATGACTCAAATAATATGAATCTTGAAGAACATAATAGCGAAAACTAGCTAAATCTAACGTTCCTTCACCAAGTTTTTTTACAAAAGGATGGTTAAAACTCGCTTCCCAAATTGAATCTACTTCTTTACG
>NZ_JBNLYE010000497.1:0-2398 GCF_050172095.1 Bacillus sp. GMs2/2 | reverse complement strand
AACAGTCATGCAATAATCTGTTGCGTAGTATTTTATCATGATTTATTTTCTTGATAATGAGGCATCACTAGTGCTTCAAAAAAATCTAAAGATATGCAAGATTTTATACAGTCTTTTAACCAATTCAATAATAAATAAAATCTTTAAAACTGCTTTATAAATTATATTAATTGAATGTAGAGGATAATTTATTAAGGGGGAATAATGTGTGAACCATTAGTTTACATGTATTAGATTAATGGTTTCTTTATTCATTAAAGGTTTATATGTAATGATTTCTTAGAGGTGAATAATATGAATTTAGGTTCGCAATTGAAATGGTTTCGTCAATCAAAGAACTTTTCACAAGAAGATGTGGCTCAAAAAGTTGGAGTAACTAGACAAGCTGTCTATAAATGGGAGAACAATAAAAGTTATCCTGATATCGATAATTTGATTTTACTTAGTGAATTATATGAAGTAACAATTGATGAGTTAATAAAAGAATCAGAAAATGCTAGCGAAAATTTAGATAAAAAAAATAAGGATGAATATGAGAAAGATGATGAAAATGATTTTGGTTTTTTTATAGGTATTGTTCTTATATTTGTAGGGATATTTATTGGTATTGAAGGAATTTCTTTATTTATAACTATATCAGGGATGCTAATAATGGTATTTTATAGTGATGTGAAAAAAATAATTGTTAATGAATTTAAAATAAAAAGAAGACCAAACTAGATTTTTTTAGTTTGGTCTTCTTTTTATTGCTGTTTATGCCAAAACTGAACATATCTATGTAGAGCCTCAATGCTTTTTAATCCCAAATAGGCTTTAATTTCAATGGATTTCATGCCATTTTGTAGCGCATTTAATATAAAACGGTTCCGTAGCATAGTAGGCGTTACATGGATTTCAGCGCGTTTCGCTTCTTTCTGTAACATGCGTTGTACAGCGATTCGAGTTAAAGCGGCAGGTTGGTCTTTTTCATAATCCCAACGGAACGTTTGCGGGCCGAAATCAAACGCCACAAAGAAGGGATCGCCCGTTTGTTGTCGCGGCCTAACAAGACTAGGAATCTTGTTGTAATAAGATAAGGCAAGTTTTACATGCTCTTTTGAAAGGGTAATAGATCGTTTGTGGGCGTGTAATCCTCCTGGGTTAATAGTATTTGTCCCAAAGTGTACATCATGCATAGAAAGCGTAAGAATGTCCTGGATAGATAGCCCATAATCTAACATGAAATGAATTAATAAAAGATTACGTTCTAGAATAAATTTTCTTCCTGTTGCT
The DNA here is from genome assembly GCF_050172095.1 of Bacillus sp. GMs2/2. Lineage (NCBI taxonomy): Bacteria > Bacillati > Bacillota > Bacilli > Caryophanales > Bacillaceae > Bacillus > Bacillus sp. GMs2/2. The sequence continues at coordinate 1,126 of NZ_JBNLYE010000497.1, read as the reverse complement.
TGGTAGTCGGTTAATCCGTTATAACTACGCATGACACGGAATAGTTTTTTTATTTCTTGATCCGATGCAAAATGTTTAGAAGTTAGTCCAGGAGGGGAGACATCACTTTTTAAATCCTGGGCCACACCATGAAATTGTAAAAAGTTAATCAGAATGCCTCGTACACGTTTGATATTAGAAAGCGACGCCCCACGTTCCTTTTTAAGAGCTTTTAAGTATTCGTCTAATACATTTGCATCAAAAGAACGAAAAAACGATTCTGGGGGCAATTTGACATGTTTCTGAATCCATGATGTAAAAACTGTGAGATCGTAGCGGTATTGTTTAACGGTGGAAGATTTACGGCCATGTTTTAACAGATCAGAAAGGAAAACATCAACAGAAAGTTCCCAAGTCATGTTTATATACTCCTTTGTCCTAAAAATTGTGTACCGCAATTGTATACGAAAACCACACAAACAAGCAATAGGGGATTCTCGGTTGATGTGTTTTCTTTGGGGCTTGGTGGGGTTCCAGGGCCAGGACATTGCGGGGCTATGCGGAGACATATGGGCATGGCTAGACAGGGCGTGAAGTTGTGGTATAGGTGGATATATAGATGTGTAGGAATGGATGGAAGGCGAATGATGGGCCGATGTTGAAGGAGGACGATATGCGAGGAATGGGAATGGCCGCCGCCCCGCCTACGTAGTTTTATGAAAATCTGCCTGGCAACGGAATCTGATTCATAGCTGAATCAAGATACCCTTACCAGGAGAGCTTCAAGGTAAATCTAAGCTTCTAAATATTCCGCGGAACCTAGTTCTATCAATGAGTTTAAGGTAAGAATAAGTTCAGAATAACCTAAGTATGTTGTCGCAACTAATTCTGTAGATTTATCTCATATTATTCTGAATTAATTCTGAGATTATTTTCTTTACTGAAATGCTCATAATGAACAGGAATGATCGTTTGTTTTTTAAGTGCTGTACTATATATTTATGAAAAAAATCACGAATATTAGTATTTATACTGTCTACAGATATTCGGTGTTCCGTAAATTTGTATATTAAATGATAAGAAGAGTTCTATTTTGGTATTTAGTTTGATCTGGGTGTTTATGTTTAAAAATCTAGAAAAATATAGT
>NZ_JBNLYE010000496.1:0-2401 GCF_050172095.1 Bacillus sp. GMs2/2 | reverse complement strand
AGCTTATTCAAAATCTTTCCCCTAATAAAGATTTGAAGTAGCATTTCATGATTCTCCTTACTGTTAATATGCCTTGAAAAAGAACCCTATAGGGTTCTTTTTCTTTTCATTATAACCTCAGTAAGTCCTTATTTAACATGCAAAAAGGACTGCTAATTACTTGCAGCCCTTTTACATGTTAATATACACTTGTATTAAATACTTAATACTTTCTTGTATTAGGCGTTTATACAAACTAAACATGCCATTATTATTTAGATATATAACACTTCAAAGTTTAGAAGTATACAATAACAAATCTTTCCCAACTTCCAGCTACATAACTATTAGCAGTTAATTCTCTACCACCATTTGCTGATATAAATCTACCATTACTTAGTGCTTGTAATACATATATCCTATTGTCTCCACCATTATATAAGATAAATTTTTCCCATGCCCCAATTGATGTACGATCTGCTACTACTCTACCGTTTGGCTCAAACGAAACGTACTTTCCATTACTTTTTGCTTTTAAAGCAAACGTATATAATTCCCCAGTCGGAATTAATTCAAATTTCTCCCATTCATTAACTGCATTACGATTTGCTACTACATTACCGGATGGCTCAGCAGAAACATATTGTAAATTTGCTGCCTGTATAGCAACTGTCCAACTTCCATTAAATAAATTCACGCCTTTTAGTGAACCTGCTCTTGATAGATTTGCTGCCGATACATCATTCGATGGTGTAATCATCAATATCATTAAAACCATCGGCAACATCATTAAAACTAACTTTTTTGAGATTGTATTACCACTTGCACGTGTTATGAACCTCTTCATTCCCATTCCTCCCTTAATATGCATAGAACTCATATACATCATACCAAATATGTAAAATATTGTAACAGAAGAGGGGTTTTATCAATAAATACCTTACTATTCTGTTTCTTTTTTCTCAAATCTATAGCACTTAAACATTTATCAATTCAAGCACATTTTTAAAATCCCCCCTGATAAACAAATATAGCAGTTGATAGCAAGGAGAGTATGTACAAAAGAGAGAGTATTTTCATTTCACTTTTCTTTAAATAAAAACCAAATAGCCGTTCATAATGAACGACTATTTGCATCTAACGAATAATTAGAAGGTTCTTCATGTTAATCTATTTTGTTTAATCCCGTTGAAGTAACTTGATAGGTTCTTTTTTTGCCTATATATTCTTGTTTATTATTCTCAAGGTTAAGAAGTGTAGCACGTGTCTTTTCCTTTACTGCTTCCCCTTCTATATGGGTAAACTCAATGTAATCCCCCGCTTTTAAGGGCACCGTTTGGATTTCAGCAGTTTGTTGTCTGTTTCCCACTATTTCCTTATTATACACAACATTACCGGTTGAATTCTTTACTGTAATACTTGCATATGTCTGATTAAAGTAAGAATGTGGTACGCCTGCTTCTAAATTCACCTGCATTTTCTCTGTTGTCCTATTATAATCAACTTTTGCGATTTCTCTATCACCATATCCTTTTAAAGACCACCCAAAATAATTTCCATCTAAAACCGTTGTTTCTGGCATTTTTTCTACTTTCTTCAAGCCTTCTTTTGTAACTTGATATCTTGCTGTTTTTCCAATGGTTTCATTTTTGTTATTTTCAAGGTTAATTAAAGTTGCTCGCGTTTTTTCCTTTGTTGCTTCTCCTTCTATATGGGTAAATTCAATGTAATCCCCTACCTTGACGGGCACAGTTTGGCTTTCAGCATTTTGTTGTTTATTTCCCACGATTTCCTTATTGTACAGAACGTTACCAGAAGAATTCTGGACCTTAATACTAGCATACGTACTAGCAAAATAGGAATGTGGTACACCTGCTTCTAGTTTTACCTTCATCTCTTCTACCGTTTTATCATAATCTACTTTTGCAATTTCTCTATCACTATATCCTTTTAATGACCATGCAAACTTGTTTCCTTCTAAAATTGTTGCTTCTGGCATTTTTTCTATTTTCTTCAGGCCTTCCTTTGTAACTTCGTATAGGGCTTTTTTTCCAAAGCTCTCTTGTTTACTATTATCTACATTTGTAAGAGTAGCTCTATGTACACCTTCTAGATGTGTTAACTCTATATAATCGCCTACTTTGACTGGAACTTTCTGCGATTCAGCATTTTGCTGTTTGTTTCCATAAATCTCTTTGTTATAGACCACTTTACCTGATGTGTTTTGCACTTTAATACTTGCATATGTACTATCAAAGTAGTCATGTGGTACACCTGCTTTTAGATCAATTTGCATTTCTTCTGTTGATTTATTTAAATTTACTTTCGCAAATTCAAAATCTCCAATCCCTTTCAGCGACCATGCAAATTCATTACCTTCAAAAATGTTTGGAGATTCATTTTTGATTTGTACCTTTTTCTC
>NZ_JBNLYE010000495.1:0-2406 GCF_050172095.1 Bacillus sp. GMs2/2 | reverse complement strand
TATGTAACAAAAGAGAACAAGTGCCACCTATATTAGTATGGGACGAACAAGAATACTATGTTACGAATGAACCTGCCAAAGTAGAAGAAGTTGGGCAAAAACTTGGCGAAGTAACAAAGAAAATTAAAACAAGTAAAAAACCTACTAAAAATAGAGAATCTAATACATTACAAGAGAAAACAGAAGTATTCATAATGATTGAGGAAGAAAAAAGTGATTACCCGCCTTTAATCATAAAGGAAGCTTATAGTGATGAATATAAGGTAGTGAGGCTGATGTTGAAGCAGGTATTGTGATGAAAAGGAGAATCTTTTGTAGACAGTAATTTCGTATCCGTGGGTGTTAAGAAAAACTTTTTCCTTTACTTTATTTTGTCTCCTATCAGTGGAATTTACATTGTAATGAATAGAGGGGCACTACAAAAGAGAGATTTCATTTTATATTTATTATTTGCTGCTATTAATATATGGCTTTGGCTGTCACTTATGATTTTTGATCGGAGTGTGTGGATGGTAGCGGGTAGTAGGGAGCGGAAAATGTGGTTCATTTGTGCTACGGATACAGATTGATAGAAGAGGGACCTTGTAGGAATGCTGCAAGGTCCTTTATCTTTTGGGAATTAATGGAAAATGAATCATATAAATGCTATACTAAAAAATGTTTGTAATGTCAGTTTCTTAATATTGTATGATGCTGACTTAATAGAAAAGATAAGAGGAGAATGAGCGTGCAAAAGGTAAAGAGATTATTGCTATTAATGATGGTAGTAGGATTAACAGCAGGTGTTTTAGCAGGGTGTGCAAATCCGAAAGATACTACAGAAGAATTTTTAACAGCGATACAAAAAGGTGATGTAGAAAAAGCTCGTACATTTGTCGAGAGTGACAAGGAATTTAATAAACTAAATGAAAAAACAGATGATGCTGAGGCAAAAGCAATGCTAAGTGCAATTACAAAGAACTTTAAATTTGAAAAGCTAGAAGAAGTATCGAAAAAGGATGACAAAGCAGAAGTGAAAGTGAAAATTACATCTGCTGATCTATCCGTTGCTGTAACAAAAGCAGTGGGAGAAGTTATGCCAATGGCCTTCGCTAGCGCATTTAGCGAAGACAAAGAACAATCTGAAAAAGCGATTGAAAAAACAATGACCTCAACTATCATCAAAAACTTAACGGATAAAGATGCAGCAATGGCAACTCGCGAAGTTACATTGAACTTAAAGAAAGACAAAGATGGCGACTATAAAATCGTTGCTGACGATAACTTGAAAGAAGTATTGTTTGCCAATGCAAAGTCTTTGGAGAAGATGTTTGGTGGGAAGTAATTGAATTAGATAAAAAAGAGACACCATATCACGTAGAAGGTTGATATGGTGTCTCTTTTTTATATGACCCCGGAGAGACTTGAACTCACGACCTCCACCCTGTCAAGGTGGCGCTCTCCCTGCTGAGCTACGGGATCCCAACTATAAATGTTACCATCAGCAATGTATTTTCATTTCATTCGTGTAATCGGAGAATTTGTACAATTTGTTGAGTATTGTAACATTTGATGTATTCCTATAATAGCAACAAACTTTAATGGTGTAAAGATGTAATTTTCTGAATATTCATATTCTAATTTTTGTATAAAAAAATAAGCCCCGAAGAGCTTATTTTAATAATAATATCAACGCAATTATCAATGATATTTTCAAAAATACAATCATAAATAATGGAGCTTGTTCATAAGCTATCGTCCTGTAACTGTCATTCCTGCTGTGTAAATTGTATCAATAGAACCGTCAGCGCCTTTTATTTCGACTTTATAACGATATGTTCCATCTTCATAAATATCATCGCCATATCCTGTGAAAGTTGCAATTTCATCATTGCTTCCAGCTGGGACCCATTGATTTTGCCAACGGAAGTTGGTTTCAAATTCTCCCCATCTATCGCCATATTTCTTTTCAAGGCTGACATTGTAATGAATTTCTTCAGCTCGGTCATTTGTAATTCTTGCAATTACGCTGTTACCAAAAGTAACTTGTGTAGAGTGTACCTGAACTGTAACACCGTTCACCGTTTCACCAGGACCACAAATGTAATGACAACCATCCCATTCGTCAGCATGTGCTTTTGGTGTTTCAATGTTCATAACCGTTAAACCGCCTAAAGCTAATGCGCCAGTTAATAATACTTTACCAAATGTTTTCACTTGAAATTCCCCCCTAAGTATATTCTCAATTCGTTCGATAGATATCACATTAATCTAATGGAACGTTTTTTCCTTAAGTGTATTCGCTATGAATCTTTCATCTTGTAGTAATCTAATCACTACATAAAATTTCATAGTTTTGATTCCATATATGTATCATGATTTACATAGAACAAATCTGTTAATACGCTTTGGTTATTTACTTATTCC
>NZ_JBNLYE010000494.1:0-2410 GCF_050172095.1 Bacillus sp. GMs2/2 | reverse complement strand
GTTCTTAATTTATGAGGATATTGTAGAGATGCAAAAGGAATTGAATAAACTGGGTGAAGAGTTTGGTGGATATACAGACAGTTGGGGTGCATTTGTGTAATAGTGAATTTATTTATCGTGATAAAATAAATTAGACGAAGTAAAGAAACTATTTACGGAAAGAAGGGCTTATATAAGTTCTTCTTTCTTTGTATATATTAAGATATCTTAGTGGTAGAAAGGTATATGATATGTGGGCGGGGGGCTACCGGTAAAAGCCCGATTGGTAAGGACTAATTAAAGTTTCACTTTATATAGGTTTTGAGAGAGTAAGATATAAGATATATTGTTTGTAGTGGAGATCTTGAATGAAGGGAGCGTGTGATAATTGACAATGACGGATGAACAATTCGAAAATTATCTTGTTATGTGTTATGACAAATTAGAAAGTAAACAGCAAAAATTCATTTCGGATTATAATATCTATAACTTTGATGAGTATTGGTATGATCAAGATCGATGTATATTACAGTTTAAAAAAATGGTCAAGTGTTACTTGAATTTAGTGTTGTTTTTATAGGGTCTTGGTCTGGAAAGAGTAACAGTTGGATGTGGTCTTGGGCTAATGAGAATGTGGCTGATTATGCAAGAAGTAAGTCTAACTGTTTGAAAGATCTACAAAATATTACAGGAAATGAAGTTTTTATAAATTCAATTTTTGAATGTGATCAAGAAATGGCGTATGAGCTAGCAGCCTTTTCCATTGAATATTTAGATGCAGAAGGAGTGTATATGGCACCAGGTGAGAGAAGTGATGTATTTATGGCTGTTATGTCACCGCATGCATTGTGAGTAGAGCATATGAAAAATATAGATAAGGTAGAATGAAAAAGGAGTACAGTTTAATAAATTAATAAAAGATATCATAGGTCCTCGATGCATGGTGATAAATTTAAAGGAGTGAATTATATTGCTTGAAGTAAAGTTTTACGATTGGAAAAAAAAACGTCCTAAAAAACATTATTTGCTTGTACATGAAATTAGAATTTTTGAGCTGATTTTCTCAAAGAAAGTTAGCGAGTTTGAGATGGGATTAAGAGAGATTGAAAAAGTAACTGTCTTTTGTTTAGCTAACGAAAACACTGATATTTCATATGAAGTGAATAGAGCTTTGGGTGAAATTCGTATATATGTTCCATATGATTTTATGGACTTTTTAGCATTAAATTCAGTTGAAGAGAAATACAAAGAGTTTTGTAAATTAGTACGCCAATATGTTATCCCTGGACTTGAAGAAAACTCTATCCTTTCACCCTCTATTGTTAAAGGGTATACAGAAGAATCTTTAGAAGAAATTGTGAAGCAAAACTATGAAGGAATATTTTTAGTTGGAAAGACACCTAAGAAAAGTCCAAGCCGTAAGAAAGTAGCAATACTAAAAGGGATTCATCGCGTTAAAGGTTTCCAACTACGATGTGAAGTGTATGATGAAAAGGGATTAAAGATTCGAGACCAACTATTGGTGGAAGAGGTAGGGAATGAAATGGTGTATGCAAGATTTTTGGGTACATTAAAATGGGAAAGTGAAAATCTAATAGTAGTCCAATCTAAATCTAGTAGTTGGAAAGAAGAAATCTATCTTTAATAACAAAGTTGTATAGTAGGAAGAGGGTTGTAGAGCATAAATGAATTTTTTTCGGAAAAATAAATTAAGTGACATTCAGAAAAAGTACTATGAACATTTTGGAGAGCCTAGTCAGATTCTTGAATATACCTGGGGTGAAAGAGGAGCTAAAAGAGTAGAATTAGATAATACCGCTCTAAAAAAAGGAATGCTATACGTTTTAGAATTCCCGAAAAATGAAGATAGGCCAGTATGGACATATGTGACATTAGGGATGTCAGCTGAATATATGACCAATGGTGCTAAAGTAGAATTAATTTGGTTAAATGCAAATCAAAATGATGAAATGATTGATTTGCTTGCTGGATTGGCACACTATCCATTTATAGATGAAACCTCGTTTGATTACGGAGATACAATTTCTAATGCGGATGCTGAATCTAATTTTTCAATGAATGTGCTTTTAGTAAGCCCGGCAGTTATTGAGGCAGGAGAGTCTCCAGAGCTAATGGAGTTTTTTGAAGAAAAGGAGCTTGATTTATTTTGGTTATTACCTATTCATCAAGCAGAAAAAGAGTATATGATGGAACAAGGAGATGGAGATATTAGTGCGCTCTTTGACCTTTGGCTGGAAAAAGAGATTGATACAGAAACTTTCTGTGATCCACATCGTTTATCTACGGTTTGATAAAAATATTTTAAATAATAATTGTGAGTAAGCATCAAACTTATTAATATTAAGGAAGTTTGATGCTTATTTTTTATGTTTAGAATAAACGAGAGGTTTTTGATATATATGAAAGATAT
>NZ_JBNLYE010000493.1:0-2420 GCF_050172095.1 Bacillus sp. GMs2/2 | reverse complement strand
TAAATAGCCAAATTGCACCTAGACTCAGAGAGAATTTTACATCTGCAAAAGTAACAAAAGAAATCGAAAATTTACAGTTTCAATCTATTGATGAAAGTACTTCAAATTATTTGATACGAGGGGGAAGGTACGAGGATTTCTTTGTTCAAGGAGAAGAAATTTATACATATTCATTTTTCGGAAAAAGATGGGGTTAACCCCGTCATAAAAAGTCCGTTTTTATAACGGGACTATTTATGACGATTCCTATTTATACTTTTTACGATTAAAAGAAAAAGAGAATGTTAATCTAAATGTTTAGCACTCACTGGACAGTCTCTTGTCGGTGTATGTCTAGTAAGAGAAAAGATAGCCAAACCTAAAGATAATAAAACTAAAGATCCACCAACCCAGGCCATATTGGCGACATTATGTACTTGTTTTAAAGCTATACCTCCAACTGCAGAGCCGAGTGAAATTCCTATTTGTAGGGCTGAATTATTAAAACTTTGCTGTATATCTGACGTATCCGGGGCAGTTTGGATTAAATAACTTTGTTGAGGTGGTGCAAGCCCCCAACTCAATGCAGCCCAAACTATCATAACAGGAATAAATAGGATAATAGAAACTGCCGTAAACGGTAATATAAATAAGATTAGAGCAAATAGAGTAATAACTATCACAATACTTTTTTGAGCGCCTATTTTATCTGATAATACACCGCCAAACGCTCCGCCACTTACTGCAGCTATACCAAACACTAAATAAAATATGCTAATCCAATAAGGGCTTAGGTGAAACTTATTTTCTAAAAAAGGAGTAAAATAAGCATATAGAGTATAGTGTCCTGCTAACATAAACATGGTAGCTAGATGGGCAGATCCTAGTTTAAGACTACAAACGGTCTTTAATTGGATAGATAAAGGAGTTCGGTTTTCCTCTCCAGGTATTTTATCTAAAAATACTGAAATTAAGATAATAGACCCCAATGATAAAATAGCTATACATAAAAAAATAATTCTCCAGCCAAATGTGTTTGAAATTAATATGCCTAGTGGTACTCCTAGTACAAGTGAAGAACTAATACCCATATAAATTAATCCTAATGCTTTTGCTCGATAAGCGGGATTAACAATTTTAGCTGCAATTGTTAGGGAAAGTACTACAACTAAAGCAGTACTCATAGCAGTTAAAATTCTTGCTATCATCATAAAAGTAAAGTTCGGACTAAAATAAGTAAGTAGATTACCAATTAGAAAAATGTAAAGTGAAATAATATATAATTTTTTTCTTTCCACTTTACTTGTGAAAATCAATAATACAGGACCTGCTATTGCATAAGTAAAGGCGAAAATTGTAATTAATTGACCAGCGGAACTTAATGAAACATTAAAATCTTTAGCGATGTCTGGCAATATTCCTCCAACGATAAGCTCTACAAGACCTACCGCTATCGTTGCTAAAGCTAATATAAATACTTTGAAATTCATTTTTTATATTCCCTTCTCTGCATTATTTACCGTAGAACAAAAAAACTCCTGGCTACAAACGCTAAAAGACGCATTTTGTAGTCAGGAGTTGTTGGTTCCTGGTAGAGACCCCCAAGCCATATTCTTGGAGTTATACATGATTCTCATATGTAATTAATCAACGTAATAGAAGATACCATATTATTTTTTAGATTTCAATAAAAAATTTGCATTTGTACATGTGATCTTATTAATCATTTTATTTTTTATCGTTGTAGGATGCACTAATATCTTCAGTTGATGTGCACGGGGTTAGCCCCATCTTTTTTCATTTCTTTGTAGTAATTTTTAAACACAGTGTATTGATATTGGGTTAACCCGAGAATTTACACTTTATGTAATACAAAGAAAAGTGAGGGGAAAGTGATGGGAAGTTTACGATTACATATAGAAAATAAAAAAAGAAACCAAGAACTAAGAAATATTTGTTTATATTCAATTGCAAAAACAGTATCACTATTCGGTAGCTCTATTTATAGTTTTGCATTAGGATTGTATGTTTTACAAATAACCGGATCTGCGTTAAATTTTGCGATTACGCTCATATTAGGAACAATTCCAATGATTGTTATGAATCCATTTGCTGGTGTCATTGCTGATAAGGTTGATAAAAAGAAACTCGTCGTTTGCATGGATGTATTAAGCGGGTGCTTATTAATAACTGTTTATATATTAAGCAACTATTATGGATTAAACTTATTCATTATTTATACTACTACCTTTCTTATGACAGTATTTACAACGTTTTTTGGAATAGGATTAGAGGCCGTAAAACCGAATATGGTTACTAAAGAACGGTTAATGCGTATTAATTCTATAAGTAAAATTATCGATTCTATATCTTTAATTTTAGGGCCTATGTTAGGGGGCATTGTTTTTGCAGTCTTTGATATAAAAACTTTTATCATTATT
>NZ_JBNLYE010000492.1:0-2435 GCF_050172095.1 Bacillus sp. GMs2/2 | reverse complement strand
CTTTACTTTTTAATTCTCCGTTATATCCTGCTGCAATCATGCCAGTTAAATAATCAATAACTGCCATCGTCACTAAGATTTTCAATGTTGCATCCCATCCTCCCAAGAAATACCCACAGAAGCCACCAAACGTAGCTATAAATGCTTTCAATAATACATCAATGCGATCCATCTTTTCCTCTCCTTTTTAAGCTGCAAAATAACTTGGGTCCATTCCAAATATTTCTGCAATATCTTCCTCACTTCTATCTTTCAAATAAGATTCAGTTGTGGAAATATCAGAATGATTAGCGAGTGATTTTAATTTCTCAAGCGGTACTCCTTGAACTTTTAAATTATCTAATCTACTATGACGGAAACAGTGAGGATTCATTTTAAATTCCTTCCCTTCCTTTTCGTTCAGCATCTTAGCAAATATGTCGCACCAATAATTAAATACACTCTTGTTCAATCTTTTTCTCTCACCATTCTTATACACACGCACAAACAAATCTGGAATAGTATCCTTACCTCGCTGATTTATATATAAACGAATGCATTTCTGCACCCGGTGATTGTAATATAGTCTAAACTTTTTACCGCGTTTTCCTCGTACCACATTTGTATAATATTGTTCTGCCAGCCCTTCTTTTTGAACCTGGTATACCTCATTCTTTCTAGCTGCACTGTAATAAGAAAGTGCTAAATACGTTGCTAACATATATTTTTCTTGCTCAAGTAATTCATCGATTAACCAATTAATCTGATCCTCAGTAATAAATGTAATTTCTCTAATCGGGTCCTTAGGTAAACCACGTACCCGTGAACCTACATTAAATTCATAATCATAGTCATCATCATCTGCACAAAACTCAAGTGTTGAACGTAAAGCGCTCATCAATCCATTTACACGTGCATTAGACATTCCCATCTCTTGAAAAATAATAGATAAGTTTCGAATGTCTTTACGTGTTAATTCAACCAGATTTTTATTTTCAAAGTGTTGATGTATTAGAAACAAAATAATTCGCAAATCCCAATTGTATTGCTGTAAAGTGCTTACCGCTTTCCCTTGCGCTTTCTTTTCAATGAGAAAATCTTTGACTAGGTTTTTATTTTCTTGGCTAACATGCTTTTCATAAATTACTTGGTCTACTATTCGCTTCACACTGATCATCTCCTCAAAATAAAAAGAGAAGCGAAATCACTCCTCTTGATTGATGAATTGAATCAAAGCCCTATTTTATACAAAATAAAAAAGCCTGCTTATGCACGCTTAATCTGTAATATCTAAATTAAAAAGTTCATTGCAATATGAACAGTACTTCCGCTTGGAACACCATTCACGAAAATCCCACCATCAGGTTTGATTGTAACTTCACAAGCCGCAGGTGTATATCCATATGCCAGCGCTGGAAAAGCAATGTGCTGTACGGGTCTAAATCCAACTGGTAGTGTAGCGAATACTGCCTCATTTTGAGGATTTCGAACTGAACCAATTACACTAATGTTTTCACCACTTCTCTTGTATTTCATATCTCTGTTAGCAACATTATCTACCCCAGTTGTAGCAAGCTTAATCCATCCAGTATCTGTTGCTTGATGAATTGTCCCATCATCTCGAAATTCAACCGCTTTTGACCATTCCCATGCTCCACTGTTAGAGGCTGTCTCTGGAGCGAATAATATTGAGTTGCTGTCTGGACGATGGATCACCCATGATTTCTTCCCAGAATCCGACTGGAGAATCTGAGAAAACGCATGAGCAAATCTTAATGTTCCTGTGACGACATCTCCTGTTTTCTTTAATAAGTTAGATTCTGCTTGCCAGTTAACTCGCTTATTAACCATATCATAGTTGAAAATCAGTTCACTGTTTTTCCAATCATATAATGTCATATAACCTTTTGAAAAAGCTAAACCTGCTAAGTTATTTGTTCCATCTTTACCTCTAATAACTTTCTCTCCATTAGATACGTTAAACTCTAGGAATCCTGTCATGGTGTCTCCGCTTTTCTTAACAACATCCATAGCATTTAATTTCTGTTGTAACTCGTCCAACGTTTTCTTAATAATCTCAAACTCAGAAATATAGTTTTCGATTTTAATATTACCTTCTTTTACATCCCGTCTTAATGTAATCCGAATATCCGGCGTACTCATTCGTTCTGTACTTTTTTCCATCACAAAATAAGCTGTCCAATCATCCGATGTAGAAACAGCTTGAGATGTAAATGTATATGAAAATACACCATTCTTTGCATCAACTATTTGAGCATCATCTCGAATGAATACTCCTGTATGATTTGTCGCTTCATATTTAACCGCATATCCTGTTAAATCCACCTTCTGCCCTTTTTCTCTTACGTACACAGTAAGCTTCAATCCATTCTTGTCATTCTGCCGAGAGCGAATTATTTTTGTAAACACAGGATCTGCTAAATCTATCATAATTT
>NZ_JBNLYE010000491.1:0-2439 GCF_050172095.1 Bacillus sp. GMs2/2 | reverse complement strand
AGAACGTTGCTTTTGTCCACCAGATACTTCAGAAGGATATTTTTGAAGTATCGCTGTAATGCCTAACATATCAGCTACTTTTTCTACTTTCTTTCCAATGTTACGAGATGAAACACCTTGAAGTGAAAGTGGGAGTGCGATATTTTCATAGATAGATAAATTTTCTAATAAGTTAAAGTCTTGGAAAATGAACCCTAACTTTTGTGAACGAAAATCAGAAAGTTCACCTTGCTTCATTTTCGTAATATCTGTTCCTGCAATTTCAACAACGCCGCCTGTCGCTTTATCTAACGTTGAAATTACATTTAATAATGTTGTTTTACCAGAACCAGAAGGCCCCATAATACCGACAAACTCCCCCTCTTGAATTGAGAATGATACACCTTTTAATGCATGTGATTGATTCTCACCTTTTTTACCGTACAATTTTTGAATGTTTTTTACATCTACAACTGGCTTTATCATTTATATCCTCCTACATTTTTTTATTTCATTACAATAAGCTAACTACGTTTGTTTACTACTAATAAAATCGTCATGTTGCATTCACCCTAAAGCTACAATGAAGTCTTTCCTTTTTTCTTCTTTGCTCACCTCATCACTTTGAATACACCCATGATAAACTATGAAAATTAGGAAACACCCTGTAAAATCCTTAAGAATTCTTAAGTTTTATAAAAAAAGCTTATGGAACCTGTAATTCCATAAGCCGGTCTATTTGATTGGATGTTCAACAATAAAGGACATCCAGCCATCTTTATATTCTGCATGTATATTACCATCATGAAGTTCAACAATTCTTTTTGATATAGCAAGTCCCAGTCCATTTCCTTGATCATTTTTTCTTGCCTTATCACCCCTGAAAAATCTTTCAAACAATTTATTTGGATCGCTAACAGGCGGTCTCTCGACTATATTTGATACTTTTAAAATTACTTTGTTATCCATTAATTCAAGACATATGAATAATTGGGATGGTTTCATGCTGTAATTTATCGCATTCATAAACAGATTTTCATATACACGTACCATTTTTTCTGCATCTATGAAGATAGGTATTATTTCTTGTGTAATTGATTTTTGAACGATTAAACTTTCCTTTTCAAATATAGGAATGTATTCTCCAACTATTTGCTCCAACAGACCTGATAAATCAACTTCATTAAGATTTAACTTAGCATCTATGCCTGATAAACGAGTATATTCAAACAGCTCATCAATTAAATATTTCAATCTCTGTGACTTTGAATAAGTGGTTTCAAGGTATTCCTGTAGTTGTGTGTTATTGTTGTATTGCCCTCTTTTTAATAAATCTAAATAACCAATAATAGATGTCAACGGTGTGCGTAAGTCATGAGATACGTTAGTTATGAGTTCATTTTTTGTACGTTCTAATCGTCTTTCTTGTTCAAATGTATTTTCCAATTCCTTAGACATATAGTTGATATTTTGAGCAAGTTGGGTCAATTCGTCCTTCCCCTTAATCCCAATTGTTAGACCTAGTTTTCCATTGGCAATATCATTCACGTTATCAGAAATAAGCTTCAAATATACTATTTTCTTTCGAACCAATATCAAAAAAAGTATAATAAAGGTAAAGATTGCGAACGCGAATAAGAACAACATTGCGACATTGAATTCAAACATACCAAATTCTTCGTATTTTATAAATAATGGATCTATGACGTATGCCAAAATGAGGATTGTTAAACCAAATGAAATAAAAAAACTAATTGCAACAGCACCAAGAAGTTTTATAATGATCTTATTTCTGAAACTAACATTCTTCATATTTTATACCCAATTCCCCAAACAGTTTTAATGTAAATGGGATGTTTAGAATCCTCTTCAATTTTGTCTCTTATTTTTGTAATATGCACCATGACGGTATTGTCTGATTTATAAAAAACCTCTTTCCAAACTGCTTCATATATTTTTGCTACACTCATAACACTCCCTTTATTGCGGGCAAGTAGTTCGAGAATAGCAAACTCTTTTGGAGTTAACCTTGTTTCTTTTCCTCTTACCCATACTTGACGTGTATCTGTATTTACGGTTAAGTCACCAATTTCTAGAATGCTTTTATTATGTTCTACGGACGTATTGTATTTTTTAAATCTTCTTAATTGGGATTTCACTCTAGCGATTAATTCTAATGGGTTAAACGGTTTTGATAAATAATCGTCTGCACCAGAGGCTAGGCCCTGAATTTTGTCTATATCCTCAGATTTTGCAGATAGCATAATGATAGGCATATTGCGATCTTCCCTAATTTTCATACATGCTTCAATGCCATCCATATTCGGCATCATAATATCTAAAATAACCAAATCAAATTCCTTTTCTTCTAACAGTTGTAAAGCTTGTATAGCATCTTCTGCCTTTTGAGTTTTTAGTCCTTCATTTTCTAGATATACAGAGATAAGATTTCTAATCTCT
>NZ_JBNLYE010000490.1:0-2445 GCF_050172095.1 Bacillus sp. GMs2/2 | reverse complement strand
CTTTTATACACAAAATCTATTAACTGAAGAAGGAGACTATCATATGGAGCATCCTCTAGCAAGAGAACTACGTAACATACGTATATGCCTTATTATCTTGATCATTGTCATTGCATTTTGGGATCGTGAAAGAGTGGTAGAAATCAATGATCATGGCAGCAGTTCTGCCCCAAATATTAGCAATATGACCCAAATCGGTGAAAATACATTTGCACATAAAGATGACTTTGGTCAAATTAAAATATTTAAGTTTAACCCTGATACAAACGATATTTCACTCATTAAAGAATTTAATGCTGATGAATATTAATGAAATACAAAAGGACCTGCTCACATTCATGCGTCAAACATAAAGTAAATGGAATCCGTTAAAAAACACGAGTGACCCCTTGTTTTCCCCTCTTATTAAAGGAGGAACTATTATGGGATTTGGTGGTAGTTGCGGCGGAGGCTGCGGTTTTGCTGGAGGATTTGCATTATTAGTTGTGTTATTCATTTTATTAATCATCGTTGGAGCTTCTTGCTTCTGCTAACAAACTATTGGAAAAGACACTCTTATATGGGTGTCTTTTCTTTGTAAACGAAAGAGTATGAGAAGTGGAGCCTTTAGCCATAATTATGACTAAAGGCTTTTTGTATACAACTTAAAAAGGAGCTGACTTTATGGAGCATAATAAAAACGGGATGCTTGCTTTAATCGTTTTATTTGTAGGACTAGCATTTTTTGTTATCGGTATGGTTTATCATTTATGGGGAACGGTTTAAAAATAAATAATAATTCATTTAAGAAAAAGTACTCGTACGAGTACTTTTTTAAATGTCATATAAAAACATTCTAAACTTACTCACATACATACAATCATCAATTATAGTTATATAATTGGGAAGGTTGTAAATTATCAATCTATATCTATATTGATTAGGAAAGGAGCTAAAAATGTTAGAAATCATTTTTGTTGCTGTATTACTTTTATCTAGTATCATTCCCATCTTTATCAAAAGGGGTTTGACGAAAAAAAATGGAGTCCTTTTACTAATAAATTATGCATTATTATTTGCCACCATCATTGTAATTGGTGCAAACTGGCGTATGATTCCCGCCTATTTCTTATTGTTCGTTTTAACATTACAAGTTTTTTTGAAACCAAAAACTACAGCCGTTTCTAAAAAGTTAGTGATGAAAGTTTTAAAAGGTTTAGGAATTATCGTAACTGCTATCGCAATGTTTACATTACCTTTACTTTTTCCGATCATAACACTCCCGGAGCCTACTGGAAAATATACAGTAGGAACGAAAGCTTTTCATTTAATTGATACAAATCGAAAAGAAACAACTGTACCAAATAGTCAGGGAAATCGTGAGTTAATGATACAAGTATACTATCCTGCCACAAAAGGATCAGGGAAGCCTTCTGCCTATTTTGAGAACATAAACGAGCTGGCTGAACAATTGGCAGTAACAAACGGTGCTCCATATATCGTAACGACACATTTAGGGCTGACAAAAACACATTCTTATCAGAATGCTAAGCCACTTCAAGATAAAGAAAAATTCCCCCTCCTTTTATTCGGCCATGGGATGGGATTATATGGTCAACAAAATACATTCCAGTTAGAGGAATTAGCTAGTCAAGGCTATGTAGTAATCGCTCTTAATTTCACAGGATATGCAGCAACAACGATTTTTCCTAATGGAAACCGTGTAGACTCTATACCAATTGAATATACACCTACCGCCTTAAATACCATAGTTCAAAAATGGGAACAGGATACTACTTTTGTTTTAAATGAAGTAATAGAAGGCAATTTCGATAAAAGTTTTAAAACTATTGCAGACTTAATTGACTATGACAGAATTGGAATGTTCGGTCACTCTTTTGGTGGAGCAACTGCCGCACAAATGTTAGTGAAGGATACGCGTATTAAAGCTGCAATTGATATGGATGGCGGATTATATGGCGATCCACTACCTAAAGACGGTCCTCAAAAACCATTCATGTTGATGAATGCTGAAGCTACGATTCATTTTATGAAAGAGGCTGAGAATCCAAAGACAACCGGAATCCAAAATGAATTATTGGAAATAGTCTATTCAAGAAATAAAACTATTGAAAAACCGGGCGTGTACACAGTGGTAATTCCAAAAACAAACCATACTAGTTTTACAGATTTAGCAGCATTTTCACCTATTATTAATGAACCTGGCGAAGATGTAGCCACAAACTATAAACTGATTAATAAACTAGTAACTAACTTTTTCGATCAAACTTTAAAAGGCAAAAGCGAAAATCATTTAGAAGAAATTCAGAAACAATACCCTGAACTTCCTCTCATTAAACACAAATAACTATTTTCCTAGTTATGTAACCCCTCCTTATGCTTGAGGGTTTTCTACTTTAACACAATTATAAATAGGCCCCATTATTGGGGCTCTTAAAAAATAAT
>NZ_JBNLYE010000489.1:0-2448 GCF_050172095.1 Bacillus sp. GMs2/2 | reverse complement strand
ATGTTATATAATTTATTTTAGGAGGTGAAGGAAAATGAATGATTCTACATTATGCCCTCGCTTTGAAAAAGGAATGAAATTTTTTAGTCAACGATGGACAGCACTAATTATTTACCAACTTTTTTCTGGATCTCAGCGCTTTTGTACACTTGAATCTTCTCTTCCTGTTAGCGGAAGATTACTTTCAGAAAGATTGAAAGAATTAGAACTAGAAGGAATTGTCGAACGTAAAGTCTTTCCTGAGACACCAGTTCGTATAGAATATTCTTTAACTCAAAAAGGATTTGCTTTAGAAGCTATTATTCGCGGAATAGAAGAATGGTCACAGGAATGGATAGAACTTGAGGAATAACATAAAAGCTTTTTCGTATATAGTTTTAAGTAATCAAATTACAGATACCTATTATTAAAACGCTAATTTTTCAAGCATTTATGAAAAGCTAGCGTTTTTTAATAAATAAAATGTAAGAAATAAAGCAAGGTGATCAAAACGATCACCTTGTTCCCTTACAGATTAAAATAGTGTTTTAAAATCTTTTATTCATACATACTCGATTAATAAAAAAAACGAATAAGCTTTTTTATTAATAAACAGTTTTATTTTTACAATACAGTTAGCTTCCCCTGCTATTTGCGGACAGTAAGACCACCACTGATTAAATTTCCATTTTATTACATTCGAATATTACTTATGAAATTTCACACGCTCTTCAAGTGGTTGGAATTCTTTTTCACCTGGTGCAGCTGTTGGATTACCAAATGGCATTTGTGCAATTAGTTTCCAATTAGCAGGGACATTCCATTCTTGTTTTACCTCATCGTCAATTAACGGATTATAATGTTGTAATGATGCCCCTAATCCCTCTGCTTCTAAACCTGTCCACACGACTAATTGGTGCATACCTGATGCTTGGTGTGACCAAATTGGGAAGTTTTCAGCATATGCAGCAAATTTTTCTTGAAGCGATTTAACGATAGCCTCATCTTCAAAGAATAATACTGTTCCATAACCAGCTTTAAAAGAATCCATTTTTTGTTGCGTTCCTGAGAAATCTCCATCTCCAACTACTTTTCTTAATGTTTCAGTTGTAATATCCCATAATTTATCATGAGCTTCACCAAATAATACAACTAATCGCGCAGTTTGAGAATTGAAAGCTGATGGAGTATATTTCACAGCAAACTCCACGATTTCTTTAATTTTTTCATCCGATACTTGTACCTCTTTATTAATCCCATAGTAAGTACGTCTTTCTTTCAGTGCAGTATAGAAATCTTTTGTCATAATTCCGTTCCTCCTAAGTTTTAATATTCTTCAAAATGATACATCTCGAAGATAATATGCGTTTAAATAAGTTCATTTTTGAATCATTGAACTTCCTAGCACCCATTGCCAGTCATTCTAAATCTAAACACACTGCTTCCTTCAGTTTTCCTAAAAAAAGCCTTATAACATCATTCATAAAATCTAATCATCATTCGGTACTATTTTATCCATTCTCTATTCATGTATCCTGCTTGTTTCATATTTACACAAATATGAAATGTAGCTACTTTAATCGCCAAATTTCACATTAATTTAGAGCATCTTCAATTACAGCAATTTCGCTCACTCGAACAAAACGATGCAATTTAAAGAACATTGCACAATTAAGTACTACCTGTAAAAGAACCCTCTTAGCCGACTATAAGAAAAAATAATAAAAAGCCAAAAACGAACTATAATATGTTCATTCTTGGCTTTTACTTAACCATCACATTTACTTTTACTATTGCTTCAAATGATTTTTAACTGCCCTTATTACCAATTCGTGATCTTCTTCTGGTGGTAATCCTGAAACTGTTATCATTCCAATAACCCCTACGTTTTTTATTCTGATAGGAAAACATCCACCAAACGCAGCGTATTCTGAAGTATCTAAAAGATATTTTTCATTATAGGAGACCCCAGTTATTTCACTTTGTATCTGCATATAATACGAGCTACGATCATGCAGGGAAACGACTCGTTTTTTACGCTCAATCCATTTCGTATTTTCCTCATTTGTCCCTGTCATCTTGAAATGAAATAATTGCACACCATTTTTCGTTATATCAACAGCAATCAATTTCCCCTCTCGCTTTGCTGTTTCAACGATAAATAAACCTAGTTGCAAGGCATCTTCATTTGTAAAAGAGGAAAATTGAAGTGTTTCCTCCTCTTTTAAAATTTGTTTACTTATTTCATTCAAATTTGAAGTACTCATATCTTTAACCTCCATAATTGTTTTATGCCACACCGACATTTTTTCGAAATTATTAGGCCATATAGTACAACCTTTCAATCAATCTGATTCTAAATAAACTACTGTAACATCTTTGGTAACTAGTAGTACCGTAAAGCCTGTTTTCTTCTTACTGGTGCTATTATGAATGACATTCAAAGTTATAAAAAGTACTATTCTACTT
>NZ_JBNLYE010000488.1:0-2465 GCF_050172095.1 Bacillus sp. GMs2/2 | reverse complement strand
GTATACTTCAACTATTAAAGAAAATTTAAGAACATCTTGGCTTGATGGTAATTTTCTTATTGCTGTTGATTTCTGTATTTGATAGTATCTTAAAATTAGTTCCAGATACTCTTCTGGCACTATCAGATCTTGGCAAAAATCTAGAAATTCTAATAGAAAAGATGCTTTAGTTTGTAGAGAATTATGTTTAAGATCTTTAGAAAAATAGTTAAGTTCAAATTCATCTATTGCTTCTAGATTAAATCCTTTACTTAGGATCAGTGCATCCTTTGCTCTTCTTGTTTTCCTTGTCAAATGCTGAAAGCCGTTACCATCCTCTAAAAGTAAAATAAACCAAGATTTTAATAGCAAGATAAATTGGTCAGTATCAAACTTCTTTGATGAAAAAGAATCGAAGCTAAAGTCTACAAAATATGTTTGTGAAAAATATTCATCATAAATATTCCATCTGTTATTGGATGCTTCGGCTGTAAGATTTACACCCGTGCCTTTAAGACTGTTTATCCTATCTTGTAAAGTGCCACGGAGACTCTCATTATAATGAGTTGAGGTAGACGAAAAATCTAAACTATGATTATTCTCCATATTAATTGCCTCCAATTGTTAGATTTTCATTTATACTATCTAAGCTGCGTATGTTATTTAAGAAATCTGAATAGTCCTTGCCTAAAAATGAGCTTAGTACATTTTCTCCAAATTGTTTTTTAGCAGTACTTATTAAGGAAAGGTTTTTATATAATAAATTAGCTAATCTAACCCTTTCGCCTTTATAAGAAATGTTTTTAATCTGTTCTAATTTAGGTATCAAATTATTTAGGTTGTAAACAGTCTTTGTTAGTACATAGAAATGTGGGATTGCAAATGGACAACTGTTACATTTTCTATCTAGATATAAACAATCACCAAGAATACATTGCCAAAAAGATTCTTTGGCCGGCAATTGATTCATATTTATTAAATCTAATACTTCTCTCTGTTGTTCTTGCGATAAACTCTTAACGAACTCGTATAATGGTTTCTTTTGTTCTTCAATTGCATTTAACATTATGGAGAAATTTTCAATTTTGTATATGTCTCCAAAAACTGTGGCTAACAGATTTTTTTCATTGTTTTCCATAAAATTATTTTGAGATTCACCAATAACAATTTGTTTTAAATAATCGTAGGTATAGCCAAAATAGCCTTTATCGAATAATTGCTTACTAATTTTATTTAGATGTTCTTCATTTACATGAACATATCTGTTGGTAGTGTCTAAAGAATCATGATTTCTAATGAATTTAGTAATCTCCAAAGGATTACGATTTGTTTTTTGTTTTAGGATTGAATTCACAAAGGTTATAAATGTACTGTTAGCCATTAGCGATTTAAATTTAAAATTATTTATAGGAAAATTTCCGAAAAATTTATCATGCATGCTAGTAGTCAATTCGTTTGAATTACCTAAATCAATTAAGTTATTTCTTTTTGAATTTATCAATTGAGCCTTAAGTTCACATAAAACTATGGCATTAGCTACAGGTACAATCATATCTTCAGAAATAAAGAAAAAAGCCTTTTTACCATTTTTGTTATGATAAACATTCATTAAGTTTGATTTTAACTCCCAGATAATTTTTGTAGCTTCCTCTAAGGTTAAATTGTGATTTTCAAATGATTTATAATCCTGCACAGGGATAGACAAGGGGATACGAGGTATCTTTTCAATAAAATCAGTACTTCTCCATCCGTTATTTAAATGAAGCATTACGTATAACCAAATTGATTCATAATTCCCCTTTGCCCCACCCATTGATTTTGCTTTATATTCAGAAATAGCATTTTCTTTATGGAATTTACTGTCTTTAACATAGTCCAGTAGTGTTAAAAACTCATTAGTCGAATAGATTTTCTTATTGTGTTTAGAGTTTGCTAAACGCTCTTTTTTTTCCACATGGGGGTTATTAAGTTTTGAAACCAAGTACTTACAATTAGGAAATTTTGAAAACAAGTGATTAAAGAAACTATATAAAGATTCTTTGTAAGCACCTGGAACTTTATTGTTTAAAAATACGAAATTAATCTCATTAGAAGTCATGTCCATAATTTCTTTTGAAATTAATGTCGACTGTAGTAATTCTGTTATTTTAATAAATCGAACAAAAAGTTTCTTGATCGTTTTAATATTTCCGTTTGAACTTAATAATTTTTTTGAAACAAAATTATGCCATGCCTTTTCTGTACCTTTAACTAAATTTGGAAAATGAAAACCTAATTCTTTGAATGCTTTCAAAAAGATTTTATCTGGGAGGGTAGTGTACTCCAATTCATTTTTATATTGTTCAATTAAATTAGGGGATTTTAATGATTTTAAATAATCATCAATAACTTTCTTAGGATATACAATTCTAAGTTTTTTTAGCCGACCGAACCTCAAATGAGATGGTATTTGAAACTTTTCTCTATTTTTATTTAATACAAGGCTG
>NZ_JBNLYE010000487.1:0-2468 GCF_050172095.1 Bacillus sp. GMs2/2 | reverse complement strand
ATTTAGATTTTTTTTAAGTTTTTTAGCATGTATTACACTCATTATCCAATTTGTTACAAGGGCACAAGTAAAACCTTTTAATCCAGTCAATTTTTTTAGTTTCTTCACTATTGAAAGCAATATATTAGTTGCATGCATTCTCTTTTTAAGTAGTATTGGAACAGCGACATTTGGCCTATCAAAGCAGTTTGGCATACTTCGTGGTGCAGTAACTGTATACATACTTACGACAGGACTCATTTATTTTTTATTATTAAGAGGATTAGAAGAGTCACTGCAAACAGTAATACCATGGGTAAATGTAGTGCTTCACTATATTATGCCAATTGTAATGCTTTTAGATTGGACTATGAATCCTCCTACAAAGGCAATAACATGGAAACATGCTGTTAGTTGGCTTATTTTTCCGTTACTATACGTTGTTTACAGTTTAATACGTGGCCCTTTTGTTGATTGGTATCCATATCCGTTTTTAGATCCAAGAATAGGCGGATATGATAGAGTTTTTTTCTATAGTGTTGGGATAGCAGCTGTAATTGGTGTTATATGTATAATTGTTAAAATGTTAGGCAATCGAAATATAAAAGTAAGGGTATCTAACTTAAGAGGATAAAGTTATGTCTAAAAGTGTTAATGTAGATTTGAGCACTTATGAGACGAGTGCAGATATAATACGAACATTATCCAATCCCCTGTGTTTACGGATTGGATGTTTTTGTTCATCCTACGAAAAGGGCATTAATATAAAATATCCCATATTAGCTGTGGGAAAATTTAGGGTTCAGCTTTAGTTATTCGGTTAGTAACATAAACATTCGTTTTTGTTACAATATTTCTTTTTAAATTTTAAACTAGATTGTATTGAATTTAGATGTAACTAAATACAGTCTCAAAAATAATTTGTCACAATATAAAGCTTATACTTTATTGCTACGTTGATTGTTTATCGATTGGGATTTGATTCCTTATCGCTCTTTTTTTCAGAACTTATAAAGTTCTCAAAGGAAAGCGTAAAAATACAATTTGAATGGCACGGCCTAATCGATTGACAGCAACCCGTTGTTTATTTATAATTTGTAATTCTTCATCACATATTGTAATTTCTCTCTCGTCCAAATGCCCAGGAACTTCATAAAAGTATTCCCTTTGTTCTACAGTAAGAAGTTCTCTCGTTTTCAACTTCCCATTTCCCTTCGTATAGTTGTAGTATTTATTGTAGGAGCGATTTAATATTTCAGAAATTAAAATTATTCATATTTAAGTAGATAAATGTATATGATAGAATGTGCCTAGTTAACAGTTACATATGTAACTGTCATTGCCCTATGCTATGCTAAAGAGCCCCTCTTTCAATTGCGTTTCTATTTCGCACTCCTTAACATGTATTGAGGTTTTTTCATGAAATTATATGCAAACAAAAAGAAAAACGAGGTCTTTTATCTCGCTTTTCTTATATACAAGGGATTTAATGACAGATTATTCATAGTATACAATAAATAAGAATAACATATAGTCATTTTACTATTTTCTCAATACCGGTTTTGATATTATTACATTATATTTATTATTATACATTTACTATGTGTTTTTTAGACTAAAAAAACATACTGAAATTTTTATATTAATTAGACTACGTGGTTGTAAGAAAGGATTGTTGTTAGAATGGTATTTACAGATTTAGAACACCCTTTACAACAGGGATTTCTCACTGATATTCGAGGAATTGTTCGTACACTTCTTCAGGATATGGACTATGTTGTTGTAGAGGAAGATAAATCTTTTATTACGGATGCATTTGTCGAGCAAGTAATTGTCTATCTAGAAAAAACACGTTTTTTTCAGAAGTGGATAGAAGTGGATTTTTCTACTGTTGAGCTAACAGAGCTATTGCAACAGTTGGAACACTCTATGCGGAGAAGAAAGTCTACATTAAGACAGCGGAACTATTTTAACAGTTTACTATATGATTTAAGTTTGCGAGAAGATATTCCAAAGGATTATTTATGTATGAAAAAGAGACTATTGCAATTGGAGCATCTGAAGGAACAGCAGAAAAAGGAAAAACTTCAAAATTCGGTCTCTACGAAGCAAATTAAAGTATAAAAAATTTCTTGGAGGAAAACGTTTGGACGCGCAATAGAAATACCAGAGAATATAAAACAGAGTGAAGTAAATGAGTTATTTAGTAAGATATATCGAAAGCAATGTAAGATACAAAGAGGAAATAGGGAGAATTTTGAGGAATAATATAGTTATAAGAATATAGATACTTAGATAAAGCCCTTGCATATATATAACATTGGCGGAACAAATAGATGATATTAGGATATAAAAAACGATCATCCAAAAAGGGGGAGATATTATGCCAAAAGCTTTCTATATGGATATTGAGTATTACGAAAGACCTGCAGATATATTGCGGATGCTTGGACATCCTATGCGTTTGATGATCGTCCGAGAATTAATTG
>NZ_JBNLYE010000486.1:0-2470 GCF_050172095.1 Bacillus sp. GMs2/2 | reverse complement strand
GCTGTTACATGCGGCATCGTACTCGGACAATTTAATATGATACATACGTATTCAGACAAATTTATTGTCCTCTTCTTATTTTTCATGCTATATGGATTATTCCTCAGCATTCCATTAAAAGAAATAAAAAACGGATTTCGCAATTTAAAATTTGCTGGAACAAGTCTTACTATTAACTTCTTATGGACACCTTTACTCGCTTGGGGGTTAGGAGCACTATTTCTTTCCGATCATCCAGCACTTTGGGTTGGATTTATAATGTTAATGGTTACTCCATGTACAGATTGGTACTTAATCTTTACTGAAATAGCGAAAGGTAATGTAGCACTTTCTACTACAATTTTACCTGTAAATTTAATTTTGCAAGTACTGCTCCTTCCCATTTATTTATTTTTATTTGCTGGTGTCATGAAAACTGTAGCGATTTCTGTTTTAGTAGAAAGTATTGTTATCGTAATCGTCTTACCATTTATACTTGCACACGCTACAAAGTTCATTATGAATAAAATGAAAAAAGCTGAAACTCTCGAGAATAAACTCATTCCGTTTTTCAGCTCTGCTCAAATTGTATTTTTAAGTTTAGCAATAGTAGCGATGTTTGCATCACAAGGTAAATATTTACTACAAAATATGAATGTTGTTTTATTATTACTCGTTCCTGTTCTATTGTTCTTCATCATTAATTTTTTACTAGGACAATTTATCGGGCGCATGATGCATTTATCTTACAAAGATACAGTAAGTCTAAGCTTAACAACGTTAGCAAGAAACTCACCTGTTGCACTCGCTATCGCTGTAACCGCTTTTCCAGACGAACCTCTTATCGCACTTGCACTCGTTATTGGACCATTGATTGAGTTACCGGTACTAGCTTGTGTGTCACAAGTTTTGTTGCTTATTAAGAAAAAACGGCAATACGCATAATAAAAAACGTCCCATTTTGGGACGTTTTTTATTATGGAAAGATTACATACAACACTTATTTCTTATTTATCATTACAAATGAAATTACCGAA
The DNA here is from genome assembly GCF_050172095.1 of Bacillus sp. GMs2/2. NCBI lineage: Bacteria > Bacillati > Bacillota > Bacilli > Caryophanales > Bacillaceae > Bacillus > Bacillus sp. GMs2/2. Next base: position 1,454 of record NZ_JBNLYE010000486.1, on the reverse strand, counting down.
ACTACAAACATAATAATACCAATTATAATAAAGTGAAACTTTAATCATTGGGGGTTTTGTTCATCCCCCAATGATTATTAGCCCTCACCACTCCCGCATTAACAGATCCTTTCTAATTAAAAATGATAGGAAACGTAAATATAACGAAAGCTGCCCAAAGTCCGTATATTGGCAAATACTTCGTAACGGCATCTTGGATAGCTTTTGGTCCTGATTTGTTTTGCAAGAAACGCATATAGGAAAACATAATCCAAATGAGATTTGCCCAAATCAGTACATTTACTCCTAAAACAGCAAGTCTATTAGGCGTAATCCCGTAAGAAGAAAGTCTGAATACTATGGCTGACAATGCGACAGTGTCAATAATAAGTGCCAGAACAATTAAGGAAAAATTTATATAATCTGAAATGTTCTTTTTCTCGTCCGAGTCACTTTCAACGATAGAAAATATGGTAACAGCCAATACACCAAGGAGTATTCCGTTGAAAGCCATTAGGAAATTGCGATCCAAGAACGGATTTTTCCCCACCCAAATTACCGTTATAAGATAGATAAGCAACGTGATCAGGACGAGAGGACTAAAAATTTTAGATATGTATGGTGGAATATTTTTAGCAAGCTTAAGATTCATTGATACTAAGTATGCAGCCACAATAGCGAGAGCCGCTGCTCCAAATAAAACAACATTACTAAAATAGAATTCTCCTATATCTAAGTCAACAAAGCTAAATAAACGCATGGTGAATATTGCTAGTATCATTCCGCTCACTGCCATGCTCCCGTAGAGAAGACAATATTCTAAATTAAATTTAATATAGGCTAATCTTGTACTGCCTTTTGAATATTCATTTCCTGTAAATGCAAGCCCTACTAAGACCCATAAAAATATAGGAAGATGTAAATAAGCAAGTATCGTACTGTCTTTATAATTTATTGGCAATGTATTAAGATACACCCCGGAAACTAGGAATAACGCTATAAGGGAATAAATAATACTTTTTTTCGGCTTATTATTGTAAACAAAATAAGCAGCAATAAAGGGAATTACACCAAAAGCCAAGTTTATTGGAGCAATTGCTTCCTGCTCAACAAAGTGGAAAATGATCCTGGTGCTTATGCCGGCCAAAATAGCTAAAAGGCCCATGAATAAGAAACCTTTTTGAAACAAAGATGTTTTTTCTTTATTTACTTTCTCCTTGAAATGCAACCTTTCATACCAAGCACCTAGAACCTGGGAATCAGGGTTTTGGTCCCATGCTTGTGAGAATGCTTTTTTAAAAGCTTTCGGATCTTTTCTATACATCTTCTCCAACTCATGGGGGTTATCCATATGTTTAACAATCAAATTGTTAATATTCATAGTTATACCTCCTCTAATTTTAAAAATAAGGTTGTTACCTTTTAACAAAAGCACCTCACTCATTTATTATGATTTTAATACAAAATTTATCGTT
>NZ_JBNLYE010000485.1:0-2481 GCF_050172095.1 Bacillus sp. GMs2/2 | reverse complement strand
CGACTGTTATCTTTATGATAGCGAAAAAATAGTTCACTTGCAGTTACAGAGTGCTAACAATGCAAAATCAATTATTACAAATTTTATCCTTATATTTCATTTCTTTGTATATTCTATCGATTTAATAAAAAAAGATGTCATATTGACATCTTTTTTAATGAAGAAGTGACCACCCCATGAAGTCTTCATGTACTTGGCACGCCCTCTTATCGTTTCGATCATATAATTCAGCATAGCTATCTGTTTCTTCATCATAAGCCATCGTATAAATAATTTGGCCGTCTACTTCAACGGATAAAACGACTCCACCTTTCATCTCTTCTACATGAATGATAGCATTCGCCGGAATTCTCATATCCGTCATTCTCATCGCATCTAACAATATACTAAACCCCCTACAGCGTATTCATTGCTAGTACTATTACACACTAAATAGTATACTACTGTAATAGCATACATTTCGTCAATGAAATTGCTGTTGAAATAGCATATTGTCTATATACATATACGCGAAATAGAAACATATTAATGGGGGGCTAACATTGATTCTACACAAAGGAGATGTACTATTCCGTCAAGGCGAGGACGGTCCTTTATACTTTATAAAAACAGGCTTATTAAAAGTAGTTCGGCTAGAAGAAGACGGAACACCATTTTTATTCAACATTATCGTTCCAGGTGAAACGATACCTCATCATTCTTTAATTTCACCGAAAGAATATCACGGTACAGCTATCGCTTTAATAAAAACAGAAGTGGAACCGATCACTAGTAGTGAATGGTACGAGAGACTTCAAGCAAATCCCGAATCGTATGCTAACATCGCTATGCAATTGCAATCTAAATTAAGAATGATGCAACAACGAATTGATCAATTGACAACCGTCTCTCCGAAAGAACGTCTTCATCGTTTACAAGAATGGTTCACCCTATATTTAGGTGACATTCCTATATATGAAATATTAACACAAACCGAAATTGGTCAACTGATAGGTATACGTCGTGAAACAGTAAACCGTTTATTACGAGAACAAATAAAAAACGAGGTAAAATAAATACCTCGTTTTTTTGCTTATTGTAAGCTTGTTGCTGGGCCGAAAAATTCATAATGAATATGCTCTTGTTTCACACCTAAATCAGTTAGTGCAGCATTTATATGCTTCATAAATGCTACTGGACCACAGAAATAAAACTCTGCTTCAGTTGTCGGAATAATAGTTTTTAACCATTCACTTTCAATGAAACCTTCTTTATCAAAGTTCTTCATTTCTAAATCTTTTTCAGTCGGTGCAGAATAACAAGTATATGCTTTAACTTGTTCATATTCATTTTCTACTGCCTTAACGTCTTCTTTCATTGCATGTGTATTACTATTTATTGCTGCATGAACAAAATATACATTACGTTTTGAATCTTGCTCAATTAACGTATTTAACATACTCATCATCGGTGTAATCCCTACTCCACCACTAATTAGTACAACTGGTAATGTTGAATCCATATTTAACACGAAATCTCCCGCTGGTGCACTTACTGGTAAAACATCTCCTTCTTTTACATGTTCATGTAAGTAATTAGACACTTTACCGTCTGGTGTATCTACACCTTTTTCTTTTTTTACACTAATACGATAATATTCTTTCCCAGGAGCATCGGATAAACTATATTGACGATTATGTGTATATGTCTCACCTTCAATATTGATTTGAACCGTTACATATTGACCTGGGATGAATGAAGAAACTTTCCCTCCATCTTCAGGTTTCAAATAAAATGACGTAATAACATCGCTTTCCTTCACTTTTTTAACAATCACAAAGTTGCGGAAGTCTTTCCATCCACCTTCTTTATGTGCAGCTTCTTCATACATCTCTGCTTCAATGCTAATGAATGCATCAGCAATGACACCATATGCTTCTCCCCATGCATTTAAAACTTCATCAGGTGCACCTGCGACCTCTTTAATGGCACGTAGTAAACATGTACCTACAATCGGGTAATGCTCTGCTTTAATACCTAAACTTCTATGCTTATGACCAATTTGTTTTACAACTGGAATAATAGCTTCTAAATTATCAATGTACGTTGCAGCTGCATAAACAGCATTCGCTAACGCTTGTTGTTGTCTTCCCTTTTTCTGATTTGTATGGTTGAAAATATTCAATAACTCCGGATGTTCCGAAAATAAAATTTCGTAAAATCTCGTTGTAATTTCAACGCCTTTTTCTTGTAATAATGGTACTGTTGACTTTACGATTTCAATTGTTTTTGCACTTAACATTGTATCCCACTCCTCTATTTCCTTAACTGTTTTTAGTTTAACTGAATCTTATAATGCAGATTGTGATTTTAATCACTATTAACACGGTGTTTTTGTGAATAATATATGAACATTGTATTTACAAAAGAAAATAAGCTAACTAGAATTCTAGCTAGCTTATTATTTTGTTTGTATAGCTTGTTCAATTACTTTTATATCTT
>NZ_JBNLYE010000484.1:0-2490 GCF_050172095.1 Bacillus sp. GMs2/2 | reverse complement strand
TTTTACCTGTATGGTTTAGTATACCTAGTTTTACTATATATTTACTTATAGCATATGGTATTACAAAAAGTATTACTATTGCACTTTCATTTGGAATCGGAATGATTATCATGCTGCTCGTTTACGAATGGAAACATTATATTGCTCATAGACCGATTCGTCCCGTCACTAAGTTTGGAAGATGGCTAAAAAAACAACATATATTACACCATTATAAAAACGAAAAGTTTTGGTTTGGTGTTTCAAATCCAGTATTCGATTTTATATTTGGAACACTTAAAGACGGAAAAGATGTTGAGTTAAGCGAAACGGCTCGTAATTTAGAAAAGGAAAAAAAGACAAAAGTAGTGCGGTAAGCACTGCTTTTGTCTTAATGAGGATAAATAAGTAAGGTGTCACTTTATTTTGAAAAAGTATATTAAAAATTTAGGGGAAATTGCCGAAAAATGTCTATCAAAAAATCTTTGCATGAATGCATGGATTGTCTAAAATGAATATAAGTTTCTGAATATTTATAAAATTTAGTCTTTAGGTATGCAAGGGGGAAGTGTATTTTAAGTAAGAGAGGGGATCGGTTAATGAAACGAGACGATACGTCAGCACGTAAGTTGCAAAATGAGGTGAATTATACAGAGGTCGTTCAGTCGGAAGAATTTCAATTGTTATTAAATACGAAAAAGAAGTTTATCATTCCAATGAGTATTTTCTTTTTTAGTTTTTTTATCGCATTACCTATTCTAACATCGTATTCAAAGGTGCTTAATACACCTGCATTTGGAGACGTTACATGGGCGTGGGTATTTGCTTTTTCCCAATTTATTATGACATGGGCACTATGTATGATTTATAGCAAAAAAGCAGAATCATTTGATGAAATCTCCCGAAAAATTTTGCAAGATATGCAAAAAGGGAGGGGCTGAACTTGAATACTACTGCATTTGCACTATTTTTAATTATTGTTCTTGGTACGCTCGTCATAACCTATTTTGCATCGAAAAAAACGAAAAATGCGAGTGAATTTTATACGGCTGGAGGGGGATTAACTGGTTGGCAAAATGGTCTGGCCATTGCTGGAGATTACATGTCTGCTGCTTCATTTCTCGGTATAGCTGGAGCAATCGCATTAACTGGGTTTGATGGATTCTTTTATAGTATCGGTTTTTTAGTTGCTTATTTAGTTGTACTATATCTTGTTGCAGAACCGCTTAGAAATTTAGGAAAGTACACTTTGGCGGATATGATTGCAGCACGCTTTGACGCGAAAAAAGTTCGCGGAGTTGCAGCTCTTAATACGATGACGATTTCTATCTTTTATATGATTGCACAATTAGTTGGCGCGGGTGCACTTATTAAATTATTATTAGGGATTGAATATACGACATCTGTATTAATCGTTGGAACACTTATGACGGTGTATGTTATTTTTGGTGGTATGACAGCAACGAGCTGGGTACAAATTGTAAAGGCTGTATTACTTATGGCCGGTACGTTTATTATTTCTGTTATCGTTTTCGCAAAATTCAACTTCAGCGTGACTGAAATGTTTGCCCAAATGAAAACAGCTACACCATTAAAAGATTCATTTTTAAATCCAGGTGTAAAGTATAAGGATGGCCTTGATACACTTTCTTTAAATTTAGGACTAGTACTTGGTACAGCTGGATTACCACATATACTTGTCCGCTTTTTTACAGTACGTGATGCAAAAACTGCACGTCAATCTGTCGTATATGCGACATGGTTAATTGGTGCATTTTATATTATGACGATTTTCTTAGGATTTGGTGCGGCAGCGTTTGTAGGAAATGAAGCGATTATTAAAGCGAACCCAGCGGGTAATATGGCAGCACCTTTATTAGCCAAAGCGTTAGGTGGAGACTTCTTATTTGCTTTCGTATCAGCAATTGCTTTTGCAACAATTTTGGCTGTAGTGGCAGGTCTCGTATTAACGGCAGCATCAGCATTCGCTCATGATTTTTATAATGAGATTATTCGCAAAGGGAAATCAACGGAAAAAGAGCAAGTATCTATGGCTCGTTATGCATCTATTGGGGTAGCGATATTATCTATCATACTTGCATTATTTGCCCAAACATTAAACGTAGCATTTTTAGTATCATTAGCATTTGCAGTTGCAGCGAGTGCAAATCTACCAGTGATTTTATTTACAATATATTGGAAGCGTTTTAATACAACGGGTGCTATTTCCGGTATGATTGTAGGGCTCGTATCAGCAATTGTTCTCGTAGCGTTGAGTCCGAATGTTTGGAACCCTGTAGCTGGAAAAGCTATTTTTGTTGGGGAAGCGATATTCCCATATACGACACCAGGAATTATTTCAATTCCGCTCGGATTTCTTGCAGCATATTTAGGAACTGTTTTATCTAGTAAGAAAGAAGATGCAGCGAAATTTGATGAAATTCTTGTGAAATCTAATACTGGTCACGGTATTAGTGATGCGTCTTCACATTAAATAAAAGAGGAGCTTTT
>NZ_JBNLYE010000483.1:0-2510 GCF_050172095.1 Bacillus sp. GMs2/2 | reverse complement strand
TTTTGTATACCTCTACATATTTACTATGTTTTTTCATAGCTCTTTCATACCATGGAAGTATATCCTTAGGAGCTTCAAATGTATGCATTTTTGCTAAATCTTTTCCTGCCTCTATACCAATATCATATTGTTCTTTTGGTGAATACGTAGGCAATAGCTTCTTCGCATCTTCCCCTTCTAAATATGAAAAAATACTATAGCATACACCTTCTTCTTCCAATATACCTATTTCAATTGGCCTTTGTGCCTGTACGTTACGTTTTACCATTTCATTTAAAATTTGAAACTCTATTTTCTTTCTTTCATACTCTTTTATATCGCCTGTCCGAAATAAATATTTTTCATTATTTGCATTCGTAATTATATATTTCTTATCAGGCGAAAAACCTTTAGAAATTTCTTCAATATTCGCTGCATCTTTTACTATTTGTATATTGCTTTGCCGTGCTGTAATTATCTTCATATCTATTCCCCTTACATTTCTGCATTTGGTGTATAGGCAACTTCTACAATAAATCCATCCGGATCGTAAAAATCAATCGTATAGTAACCTTCCGAATAATGATTCATTTCAATTGGACCACGTATTACCTTCACTTTCGTACTAGAAAGAAAATCTGCTACTTCATCAACTACTTCTCTATGAATAGCTTGATAACAAATATGTCTAGGCCCTAACGTCCTTACAATTTCCTCATCTACTTCTTTAAAGTATATTTCACTTTCTCCTGTGCTATATGCTACTTCATTTAACTTTCTCCACCCAATTATGGAAAACAACTTATTATAAAAAGAAATGGACTCCTCTAAATTTGCTACCCAAAATTCAATATGATGAATGCCTGCTCGCAGTGTATTCATATTAAGAATACGCTCCTTGTACTACTTGCACAATTTCCATCGGCTTATGAACCATGTAATCTGGTGCATCTTTTTTCACTGTTTCAATAACATCATATCCCCAAGATACCCAAATTACGTTCACTCCAGCCTTTTTACACGCTGCTACGTCTCGCTGTTCATCACCGACATATAACATATCTTTCTCTGTTATCTTTTTCGATTTTAAAAATCTTTTTATCATCTTGTCTTTACCGAACAAATTTTTAGAACAATACACTTCTTGTATATTTTCTATATCATTCTTTTGTAAAAACGCCCGAATATGCTCTTCTGAGTTCGATGATATGACTGCAATTCCGTAGCCTTTTTTATGTAGTTCATCTAATACTTCCTTCATCCCATGGAACAAAATAAGATCTTTTATAGCAGGTTGATACAATTTATAAAACTCCAGCGCTAATATCGGTAGTTTATACAGTGGTACATCGAGTTGTTTACATCTCTCCGCCATCGTTAACTTGCGTAAATACTCAATTTCTTCTTCTCTTACCGTTTTATATCCGTGCTTTTCAGCAATTTGATTATAAATTGGTACAAATATATTTTGTGAATCTACTAATGTGCCATCAAAGTCAAAAACAATATATTTTTGCATTCCCATACTCCCTTTGCTTCTTTTTTCTAAACCTATGTTATTCAACAACATGGTTGTCTGTCCCTTCTATAAAAATAAAAAAGAACAAGATTTTCTCTTGTTCTTTTTAAGAAAGCCATTTCGGCGGTACATTCGTATTCCAATAAATATTTCCTAACTCATGATGTCCTGAGTATCCATCATCAAAACGATGATAATGGAAATTAAAATAATAACCATCTTGCGGTGGATGATCTCTTCTTACATGGAAACGCAATAAATCATTTCCTGATTTCGTATCGTAGACATGAAAAATCTTTTCATTATTCCCACCAGCTGGTTTTTGAGAAATCGCTAATGATTGTAGTGAATCTTCTGGTACATCACTAGCAAGCTCAGCAATTGCCTCTTCAATCTTTGGTAATATTACATCTTTAAATTCATCTTCAATTACTGGACCAATTTTAGTACCAAACTTTTGCATCGACTGCTTCTCTGCTTCTTGCATCGCATAAGTAATAAAAGTATCGGTGGTTAACCTGTCATTCGTTTCTTCATATGTATAGGACGTACTCTCCAAACTTTGTTGCCCAGCTGTGCTCGTAGGCTTGTCCGCAGCTTTGGCATTATCAAGCAATATGGAAGGAGGCGTCACTAAACCAAATGTAAATACGGTAATTAATGCGACTAAGGTTTTTCTAAACCAATTTGGCATTTATGTTCCCTCCCCTTTCACTCATTATTTTTTATATAACGGTGGTTTCTTCTATTATACAAAATGATTATAATTTTTGCACTTTACAATTTTGTTAACGTTCACATATTTTTCACTTGAATATGAAATTGTAAGATTTCATACAATATTAATACCACGATATTGAGGAGGCACTTGAATGACTTTAGACGTCATGTATTCCGCCGCAAGCATACTCGTTTTAGTATATTTTATTTATCAATGTGTTACAGACTAGAAAAAGAGCCGTCAATGGCTCTTTTTTAATGGTAGAAATACAATCCATACAATTAATAAAAT
>NZ_JBNLYE010000482.1:0-2518 GCF_050172095.1 Bacillus sp. GMs2/2 | reverse complement strand
ATTTATATAGGGCTTAATAGAACAAGGAAGGAAATACATACATGTATATAATAGATAAATAGAATGGAACATGTATAGAGACAAAGGAGAGAAAAGATGACGTGTCAAAAACAAGGGTTACAATTTAATAACGATAGAAAGAGGGACAGAAGATGAAAATGAAGCATGCTTTTGGTCCTATAATTTTAGCGTGTGTGCTTTTTTTCATTATCATTCTAATCCCATCGAAAAGTTTAGTATCGCTTATTAGTGATAAGAAGGTAGAAGATGCGGCAACTTCTTTACAAAAAGAGAAATTACAAAGTGTTTTCTTACAGCAAAAAATGTTAGAGAATTCACAGTATTTACCGATGTACGGTTCATCAGAATTTTTACGAATGGATGCATATCATCCGTCTAATTATTTCAAAGTAAATCCAGCTGGTTTTACACCGTTTTTAATTGGAACTGGCGGTACACAAAGCTTAGCTCATATTTTAAATATGACATCTACTATGGATGAATTAGAAGGTAAAAAAGTAGTCTTTGTTCTTTCACCACAATGGTTTACAAAGACTGGTGTCTCACAAGGGGATTTCACTAATAATTTCTCCAAACAACAAGCATATCATTTTATTTTTAATGATGAGATAAATCCAGAAATGAAGAAGCAAATCGCGAAACGGCTATTAGATTATAAAGTTGTTCAAGAAGATGATATATTAAAAAATTCATTAGAAGGTATTGTATATAATGATACAAAACATAACATAAAAGCAGGTTTAGCTAAACCACTTGCTTATATGCATCGAAATATTTTAGATCATAGAGATTTATTTAACTCTTTATTTAAAATCGAACCGATGAAAGAGAAAACAAATATCGGACTTCGTTCAATTTCTTGGGAAGATGCACGTAAACACGCGGAACAAGAAGGGAAAGCTGAGTCTACTACAAATACATTCGGAATTGAAAATCCGTATTATCATAAGAATAATCTGAAGAAAAAACTAAAAGGTTTAAAAAACTTTAGAGCAAATGAAACATATGATGAATCACCAGAATATGATGATTTACAAATTATTTTAGATTTATTTAAAGAGAAAAATGTCAAACCACTCTTTATTTCTGTACCTGTAAATGGGCCTTGGTATGATTATACTGGATTCCCGAAAGAACGCCGTGAAGTGTATTATAAAAAAGTTCGAGAACAGGTTGAGAAAGCAGGATATCCAGTAGTTGATTTCTCTGGTCATGAATATGATAAGTATTTCTTAAAAGATACGATTCATTTGGGCTGGAAAGGTTGGATTTATTTTGATGAAGCAGTGCATAAATTTAATTCTGAGAAATAAAGTATAGAAATCGGAATGGCTATGAGCCGTTCCGATTTTTTTAGTATAGAGGATTTTGGTGAGGACAATTTGGGAATGCATGTATATCTTGAATCTGTCTATAATCATAATGTTTCATTGCGAACTGGGATTGATAAAGGTATTCATACACATATAATTGACCATCATGAGCTGAACATAATACACCAGAAGTTCCTTGCCCATTTATGAAGGAAATACCGATAGGGCGTCCGATTAAGTATGGTATTTTTTGCTGCCAATGCATAGGGGAATCACTCCTTTTTGAGATAATATACGAAAGAAATGATCAAACGGTTGCTTATCCATGTAAATGTAGATGGAAAGGTGTTATATAATTCTTGAAGATTAATTCATATATAAATAAAAAACCGCTATAACTCCGAATGAATTTATAGCGGTTTTTGTTATATACTTAAGCAAGATTTTTACGCTTTTTTGTCCATTTTTTTATAACGAAGTATAAAAGTATAAGTACGACGCCACCAATTGCGAATGATTTCACATAAGGACTAGCAATATCGTTAATATTTTCCCAATTTTCACCTAGTTTTTCACCTAAATAAATGAAAATAATAGACCAAGGGATAATCGCAAGTGCTGTTAATGTAGTGAAACGTAGTAAAGGCATTTTTGTAATACCAGCAGGAATTGAAATCGCATGACGCACTACTGGAATGAAGCGTGCTGTAAAAATGACGCCAGTTCCGTAACGATTAAACCAATCTTCTGCAGCATCTATTTGTTTTTTATGTATGAAAATATATTTTCCATAACGTTCTAATATAGGGCGTCCGCCGTATCGTCCAAGCCAATAAATAAAGATTTGGGCAATAACACCGCCAATTGTACCGAATACAACTGCGCCTACAAATGAGATACTTCCATTGAATACTAAGTATCCTGCATAAGCAAGGACAATTTCACTTGGGATAATCTCAATCATAAGTCCAAGCATAATGCCCCAATAACCTAATCCTTCAAAAAACGTTAATACTGAATGAATAAAACTACTTAACATTGTTGCACCTTCTAGTTTATGAATTTTTGAGTATAAGAACCTTTTATTTAATTACGTAAAAGGTTCACTATATGTAGATTATACCTTATTTACATAGGGGATTGCTATTTCAATTCTTTTATGTCTCTCATAAGTATTATAGTAA
>NZ_JBNLYE010000481.1:0-2535 GCF_050172095.1 Bacillus sp. GMs2/2 | reverse complement strand
TATGCTCCGCAAACAACTTATCAAACTCTACTCCTAATTTATACACTTTATTAGGATAGTCTTCCTTTGAAACTTTTTCTTTCTTACTATTAGACTTCGATTCTTTTACTTTAGACTCTTCCGTTTTCTCCTGTTTAGAAGTGTTCGTTTTCTCAGAAACTCCACAACCAAATAACAACATGACCGGAACTGCTACCCCTAGTAGTTTCTTTGCATTCATGACTGATTTCTCCTTCTACTTGAATAGATTACTCTTGCTATACCCATCCTCTTTTTTTATCTTGTAATTAAAGTTACAATCGCAATAACTCCTAGAATCGGTCCCCAATATTCCATTTTTATAAAAAATAATGAGTGCTTTTTGTTAAACATAACTTTTTCACCAGTTTCGGCATCTATATAAACTTTCCCATCTGGCTTATTAATATATTTACCTAAATACCAAGACATAACCCCTGATATAATAAACATTACCGCCATTGGCCAACTATGGTCTTGAAAATATGTAGCGTCCCCCGTTATAGATCCAAAGATAGCCTTACCCAAAAGAGTATTAATAATTACAATAATTGCGACTAAAAAACCCCAACCAGACCAAATAATCATCTATTTCTCCTCCTAAAGCGTACAACTTTGTACTTTATGTTAATTTGAACTGCAAACGAAAATGTTTAAAAAACCGAATATTCAGACGTTAATAATTATATTTAGCTTACATTCGATTCTAACTTTAATGTCCTAAATGCAAATGAACCAGATATAATTTGTAAAATTGTCGGAATAAGTAAAAAGAATAATGACATAAATAACATAACTATAGGAATCACAATCATACAAACTCCATAAACTTTATTATTAACCTTGTTTACTAAACACGATAAAATGAACAATCCTATTTGAACCGTTAAAATAATAGAGTAATAAGCTAAAAGTTCGTAATCAACACCTTCCATAATATTAAACGCTACAACTATTAATATTATGGAAATAATAATTCCCAAAATGCCACCAATTAAACCTAATACGAATTCAGGTGTTCTTTTCAATTCAATCCCCCTTTTATGAACCACTAACAACTTGTATATTTTTCCCATTCACCATCATACCAAATATTCACTGGAAAAACTATACATACTTTTCATTCTTCCTTACCTTACAGTGACCTTCTTACCATTATAGATAGCTTGTAGCAGTCACAAAATCAAAACCTTCAAAATTACTAACCGGTTTCGATACTTTTAGAAAGTAGACATACCCCTTGAATACAATTAGTATTAACACATGAAATACGAAAGGCTTAAAAAGGCTTTCACATGAAGAAAGGAAGTTGCACAACTATGGATTTTAAAACAGTTATGCAAGAACTTGAATCTCTAGGTAAGGAACGAACGAAAAAAATATACATATCTAACGGTGCGCATGAGCCAGTATTCGGAGTAGCTACAGGTGCTATGAAACCAATCGCTAAAAAAATAAAATTAAATCAAGAGTTAGCTGAAGAGCTTTATGCCACAGGTAACTACGATGCTATGTACTTTGCAGGTATTATTGCCGATCCAAAAGCTATGAGTAAGTCTGATTTTGATCGCTGGATAGACGGGGCATATTTTTATATGCTATCTGATTATGTAGTGGCAGTAACTTTATCGGAGTCAAATATTGCACAAGATGTTGCTGATAAATGGATTGCAAGTGGGGACGAGCTTAAAATGTCTGCCGGATGGAGTTGCTACTGTTGGCTTTTAGGAAATCGCAAAGACAATGAATTTTCCGAAAGTAAAATTTCCGATATGCTTGAAATGGTGAAAGATACAATTCATCATTCTCCAGAACGAACAAAATCCGCTATGAATAATTTCCTAAACACCGTGGCAATTTCATATGTACCACTACACGAAAAAGCAGTCGAGATTGCAAAAGAAGTTGGTATAGTTGAAGTCAAACGTGATAATAAAAAAAGCAGTTTGTTAAATGCTTCTGAAAGTATTCAGAAAGAACTAGATAGAGGAAGACTTGGTTTTAAGCGTAAGTATGTAAGGTGTTAAAAGTATGAAGGTGTCAATGTAGGAGAGATTGACACCTTTTTTGTGGACATTACTAGACTAACGGAGCTGCAAGTTAAAGGAAACCAATCATTCATCTCCCACTATACATCTCAAACTTCTTCTTTCAATTTATATACCCTATCTCTTTTCTCATCATCTTTGATAAAAATAAGTTTTCCTTCTGTAACAAAACCTTCTAATAGTAAACATACTTGTCCATATGCTTTAGGCTTATTCGTAGTGAATCTTTCATCGGGTATTTTACCCGATCGTATTAATCGTTCACATAGCTCAAGCGCACTTATTTCTTCAGAATCAATTAATTCTAAAATATCTTTTTGTAATGGTGATAAAGGGGCTGGTACCTTACATACCTCAGCTACCTCCACCTTTTCTTTTTCTTCTTCAAATAAATCTTCAAATGAAATTTGATTCATTACATCTGTTCCTTTCTAACAATTGATTTATATAACATGAATTGAATTCTATA
>NZ_JBNLYE010000480.1:0-2549 GCF_050172095.1 Bacillus sp. GMs2/2 | reverse complement strand
TTCAATATACTTCTTACTTTTATATCTATAAAACAATCGTTTTTCTCTTCATACACTTGACTTTCACCCGAAAAAATGTCCTCGAAACTACCCTCGATAAACGCTTGTTTTTTGTCAAGAGAAAAATGTATTTTTAAAATTCAAACTCGAAATAATGTTATTCAAAAATAGAAAATAACTTCCCTCTTCCTCGACTAAAAGTTCATTTTTTTGTCATTTTTCCAGAACAAATAAAAAAACTGAAAGTCGATTAGACTCTCAGTTTTTTTTATTTATTTTGCTGTATGTTTTCTAACGGCTGGTAAAATTTCAGTAGCAATTAATTCAATATTTTTCTCAATTTTATCAAATGGTACACCGCCAAAATCAATTTGTGCCATAAAGCGTTGTTGGCCAAATAATTCATATTGGTACAGCATTTTCTCAATGATTTGTTGTGGGCTACCAACCATTAAAGCATCACGGTAATCTATTGCATTTGTAAATTGCTGTTTCGGATACCCACCACCGCGCAGTGTAAGCATACCAGCATTAATGTGAGGGTAATATTCACTAAGTGCATCTTGTGAATTTTTTGCCGTATAAAATAAACTCGTTGTCGCAACTGGTAAACTAGCTGAATCAAATCCACTTTGTACAGCCGCCTCGCGGTAAGCATCTACTGACACTTTAAAGTTAATTGCTGGACCACCAAGTGTTGTTATCATCATTGGTACACCCGCGCGTCCCGCTTTAATTGCACTAGCTGGTGGACCTCCAACCGCACGCCAAATTGGTAAGTTATTATTTTTCGCTCTCGGAATAACCGATGCATGTGCGAGCGGTGCTCTGAACTGTCCATTCCATGTTACATGTTCCTCGTTATTAATTTTTAATAAAAGATCCATCTTCTCTTCGAATAATTCTTCATAATCATTCACGTCATAACCAAGTAAACTATATCCCCCAATACGAGATCCACGACCAGCCACAATTTCTGCACGTCCATTAGAAATCAAGTCAATTGTAGCGAAATCCTCATATACTCGAACTGGGTCAGATGTACTTAATATCGTTGCTGAACTTGCAATTTTTATATTTTTCGTAGCTTGCGCGACCGCACCTAAAATAACTGTATGAGCTTGTGTTGTAAAATGCGTTTGATGACTTTCACCGACAGCAAACACATCAAGCCCTGCCTCATCTGCTAACTTAGCTGTTTCAATTAGTTCGTGAATTCTTTTCTCTGGCGTAATTTTCTCCCCATTATGTGGATTTAAAACATGATCACCAATTGAATATAATCCAAACTCAATTCCTTTTCTTATATCTATACGGTATTTTTCCATAGTTACTCTCCCCTTTAATAAAGTAGTATTAGTTTTTTTCTAAAAACGTTGGTAAGTCAGGTATATCTCCGTATTCCCTACGCCTTCACTTGATTAGTCAATTGATAGTGTAAAAAAAATTACTCTTGGGGTAATTCTTTTTTTTCACTATGCTTATGAACTTTCGTCATTAGCTCGTATAATATTTTCTGCTCTTCTTCATTTAATACATCATCAAAAAACGAAGATTGAAATGCAAGTTGCTCTGGCAATGCTCTCTCTAAAGCTGCTTCTCCTTGCTCTGTAAGACTAATTGTTTTCGTTTTCCAATCTTGTTTTCGTACAATATATCCTTCTTTTTCAAGACGAGTTAACATTCGAGAAATGCCACCTTGTGTAACAGTTACCTTTTCAGCTAACTCCATTTGTGTTAGTGGTTGATACGTACGTATTTGCAAAAGCACATCAAATTGAGCTGTCGTTAAATCAAAACGTTTTAAAAACTCATTTGACATTTGATTACTTTGGTTCGTAAATCGTATTAAACGTAACCATATTAATGATCCTATCGTATTATCACGCATGTTTCATCACTTCCTAGCGTTCATCTTACTATCACTTTACTACGCAAGTGATAAAAAAGCAAGAAAAAATGTAATAAATATATCGATAGAGTATTGCATAAATAATGATAAGTAAGAATTCATATAAACATGAATTCTTACTTATCATTATTCTTAACTTTTCCTTTCATTCATTACTATATTTAAAGCTGCCATAGCTTTTGGCCAACCAACGTAAAAAGCCATATGTGTTATTAATGCAACCAATTCATTCTCCATAACCCCATTTTGTTTAGCTAGCTTCAGATGAAATTGTAATTGTTCTGTATTACCGAGACTGATTAGTGCTGACACAGTACACAAACTTCTTTCTCTTAATGTTAAAGTGGCATCCCGCCACACTTCCTCAAATAATATCTTTTCACTATAATGAGCAAATGCAGGTGACATTTCTCTCATTTTCTTTTTAATATGTACTTCAATAAGTTCGTTTTTCATTTTTTTCTCCCTTTATTTTCACCATTTGTGCTATTCCTTGACCAAATGACCAGTTTTCAGCAGCTGTCTCATTTAATGTAATAAAAATATCCGAAGTTTTAACATCGGAATATTCCGTAATTTTTAAGGATACCGATTGATACAAATCTTTTTTCTGTTGCACCGTTCTTCCCGGTCCACA
>NZ_JBNLYE010000479.1:0-2560 GCF_050172095.1 Bacillus sp. GMs2/2 | reverse complement strand
GCGATTTATTTTTACTTAAAAAGTAATGTATGTAATTCACACTTCGACGATTAAATTCGTGGAGTTAATCCATACAATATAAATTGAATCGTATTTTCAATTTCTTCTTCATCATTCCATTTTTCTTCAGGCAATAATAAAAATCGTGTTAATAATAAACCTAATACAGCTGATAAAGTAAGACGTAGTACGGAAGATGGTGGTATCTCAATAATCTCTCCTTCTTCTTGAAATTTCACAATCAACTTTTTGAAATGTGAAAACAGTTCTGTTTCTACTAATTGCTGTATTTCATTTTTTAGTTCTGGTTGAAATGGTACTTCTTGAATTAATATTTTTATCATAGGAAAGTGTTTTTGAGCAAATTTAAATCTATTATGAATTACAACCCTTAAAAGTCCTTCATACGATTCATACTCTGATTTAAATATTTCTTTTGCAAAGGTTTGTACGAAAAATGGTGCAGCGAACTTAGTTAAAGTTGGCATTACGACCGCTAGTAATAAATCTTTTTTCGTCTTATAGTAGCGGAAGATGGTTCCTTCCGCTACACCAGCACGCTTTGCAATTTCACTTGTTGAAGTTGAAGCGTATCCTTTTTCTCCAAACATATCAACAGCCGCCTCTAATATTCGCATTTGACGTTCATTTCGTTTATCCGTATTAGTTGCAGCTATTAATTCCTCCAGCCAATCCTTCTGCATTTATAAAGCTCCTTTTTGTCATTATTATATTTTGCGATGTTTCTTTAAAGCAAATACATTTCCTACTGCAAATAATAGTGAAAAAAGTAATAACACAGTAAGATCTAATGCAATCTCTGTAAACCCTTGATTCCGAATCATCACTTGTCTCATTGCGTCAGCGCCGTATGTGAGTGGAAATGCTTTCCCTAACATTTGGAGCCACTTATTCATAGATTCCATTGGAAACAATCCAGAAAAGAAGATTTGTGGCACTATAACAAGCGGTATAAATTGAATCATTTGAAATTCATTATTTGCGTATGCCGATAAAAACGTACCTAATGTTAGTGCAGTTAAAGAGAGCATACATGTAATAAGTAGCGTTAGCCATATGGAGCCAGCTACGTATAAATCTAAAATATAAACGGAAAAGCTTACGATAATAATGGATTGTATAAAGGCAAAGATTCCAAAACCAATAATATAACCTGCGACTATTTCCCATCTTCTTACTGGGGTGGATAATAACCTTTCTAGCGTACCACTTAAACGTTCTCTTACGAAAGATACACCTGATAATATAAATACAAAGAAAAATGTAAAGAAACCAATTAATACAGGACCAAGCCCATCAAACATCGTAAAGTCTTTAGAGCCATGTAAATAATTTACTTCAGGTTTCATAATCGATACATCATTCTTCTCTGTGCTTTTTTGCAATACTTGAAGTACAGCACGATTTTTTGACGAATCACTACCTTCCAACAGAAGTTTCATTTTTCCATTCTCTATACGAAATACTGCATCTACTTTTTGTTTTTCCAACTCAGAAATCGCCTTTTCCTTACTGTATTCATAAATTGACGCTTCTTGATTTTTCATCATTTTTACTATTTGAGCGGGCATATCAACAACAGCAATTTGCGGTATATAGTCTTTCTGTGTAAACACTAGTGACAAAAGCCAAAGTAATAACATCGGTGCTCCAAACATCATTGCTAACGAACGCTTATCTCGAAAAAATTGACGAATAATACGTATAATTACACCAGTAACTCTCATGATGGCACCACCTCTTCTAGCAAAAAGACATCTTCAATCCGTCCAGATGACACGCGTTTTTTCAATTCTTCAGTTGTTCCAACCGCAACTAGTTTCCCTTCTCTAATTAACCCTAGACGCTCACAAAATTCAGCTTCATCCATAATGTGCGTCGTTACAATAATCGTTGTGCCTTTCTTTTTAAGATCATAAAATTTTTCCCAAATCGTTTTTCTAAGAAGCGGATCTATCCCCACTGTAGGCTCATCTAAAATTAATATTTCTGGTTCGTGAAGGAGCGCTATTGCTAATGATAAGCGTTTTTTCATTCCACCTGAAAATTGTTGTACTTGCTTTTTCATATACTGAGACAATTGTACAAGTTCAAAAACCTCTGCAATTCTTGTCTTTTTACGTTTTCCCTTTAGTCCATACATCGTTGCTATAAAATCTGCATTTTCATATGCTGACAATTCTTCGTATAATGCATCCGCCTGAGCCATATAACCAATTCTTTTCATTTCATTTAAATTAGGCATATTAGTATTATTAACAAGCACTTCACCTTTCGTTGCCTCATTAATACCTGCAATCATTTTAATGAGCGTTGTTTTCCCCGATCCAGAAGGTCCAACAAAACCAAAAATTTCTGCTTTTTCAACTTGCAATGAAAGATTGTGTAACACTTCTTTTTTTCCAAAACTTTTTGATACAGTCCGTAAAATAATTGAAGGTTGTTGCATGTTTCATCCTCCTTTTCCAATAAAATGAGTGAGTACTCACTTTTATTTTACCCTTGCTTAATTATATGTCAAACTTCATTGATTAGTATG
>NZ_JBNLYE010000478.1:0-2578 GCF_050172095.1 Bacillus sp. GMs2/2 | reverse complement strand
TTTGTAGTATTTTTTTATATAATTCATTTCTTATCTTTCATGATTTGCATTTTTTATGTAATATATATACATAAGAAGATGTAGCGATTATCGAGAATAAAGAACTTCTTGTATAGACTAGGAGTGAATGGGAATGGATTTTGCAACAATTATTGGACTTATTTTAGGATTTGTAGCAGTGGTAGTAGGGATGGTCGTCAAGGGCGCTGACATAACAGCCTTATTAAATCCTGCCGCAGCATTAATTATTTTTATCGGTACATTTGCTGCAGTATGTATTGCATTTCCGATGAATCAACTAAAAAGGGTTCCAAAACTATTTAAAGTTCTTTTTGGTTCAAATAAAAAGGATTTAAGTTATGAACAGTTGCTAGAATTATTTGTTCATTGGACATCTGAAAGTAGAAAATACGGTATTTTGTCTTTAGAGCAACAATTAGACAAAATTCAAGATGAATTTCTTTTGCGCGGTATGAAATTTGTGATTGATGGCGTATCCGCAGAAGATTTGGAGCAGATTTTGGAATCTGAATTAGAGGCAATTGAAGAAAGACATGCAAAGGGAGCTGCTATTTTTTCACAAGCTGGTACGTATGCACCGACATTAGGAGTTTTAGGAGCTGTTATCGGTCTTGTAGCTGCGCTTGGTAACTTAACTGATATTGAAAAGTTAGGTCATGCTATTTCGGGTGCGTTTATTGCAACGATTTTTGGTATTTTTTCAGGTTATGTATTATGGCATCCATTTGCAAATAAGTTAAAGCAAAAATCTTCAGCTGAAATTGAGAAAAAACGTTTAATCATTGATTGTTTATTAATGTTACAAGAAGGTACATATCCGTTTATTATGAAGAACCGCATTTTAGGTGCACTTTCTGCAACTGAGCGTAAAAAGCTAGAAAAAGGAGCAGAAAAAAATGCGGAGTAAGAAAAATAGAAGAGGCAAAAAGAAAAAACATGATGAGCATATCGATGAAACATGGTTAATCCCATATTCTGATATGTTAACGTTGTTATTTGCATTGTTTATCGTTTTATTCGCAATGAGTAGTATAGATGCTGCGAAGTTTAAACAGATGGCAGTTGCTTTTCGAAGTGAATTAGCTGGGGGAACAGGTAACAAAGAATTTTTAAGTGATCAAAAGCCAAATGATGAAAAAGAATTATCAGCAAGTAGCCTTGAGGCAGAACAAACAAAAAAACAAGAAGAAGCTAGAGCTAAAGAAAAAAAAGAGATGGATGAATTGAAAGCATTACAAAAAAAGATTGATCAATATATTAATGAAAAACAATTATCCTCTTCTTTTCAAACTAAATTAACTGAAAAGGGATTAATGGTGACAATATTAGAAAATATACTGTTTGATTCGGGGAAAGCAGATGTGAAATTAGAATCTTTAGGGATTGCAAAAGAGATGTCTAGCTTACTTGTTTCAGCGTCACCTCGTGAAATTACAGTATCGGGTCATACGGATAATGTCCCTATTGCCAATGCGCAGTTTGCGTCGAATTGGGAATTAAGTACGCAGCGGGCAGTTAATTTTATGCAAGTATTACTGCAAAATAAAGAATTACAACCAGAAAAATTTAGTGCGATTGGATACGGAGAATACCGTTCAATTGCTCCAAACGATACACAAGAAGGAAAGGCAAAGAATAGACGTGTGGAAGTATTTATCTTGCCTTTAACAGAGAAAGTAAAATAAAAGAGGATGGCGAATGCCATCCTCTTTTATTTTACTTCAAATGATTTTAAGTTGTCGCGACGGATTTTATCTTTTTCTGCATCTGATTTTTTGAAATCATAATCATATAAAGCGCCTTCCCAATCGCCATACATTGGATTCGGGAAAATAATGAATTTCTCACCAAATTGTGCTTTTGAATCTGCTACTGTTTGGTTACGATCTTTTACAGATTTTCCATCAAAACCTGTGAAATCAGATAAGTTATCACCGAAGAATAAGACAATATCATGAGTTTGAGAAACGAGTTCACGGCGTTTTTCTTTTCCTTTTTCTTTCGGATCTTGTAGTAATATATGTTCTTTCGTTGCTTGAGGAGCACCTACACGCTCAAGATTTTTAATTGTCGCATCTAGTTGATTCGTTTTACGATTTGAGATGTAGTAAATATCTACACCTTTAGACTCTGTATATTTTAAGAAATCAATTGCGCCTGGAAGGGCTTCAGCCTCAGCTTTGTTAATCCAATCATCCCATTTGTAAGGATAGCCTTTGCCTGTTTTTACGCTCATTGCTTGATGAGGACTGTTATCTAAAACAGTTTCGTCTAAATCAAGCACGATAGCAGGTTTTTTCTCTGTCCCTTTTGCAAGAATTGCATCAAGCTTTAATTGACCAATGTTGTACCCTTGGTAGTAAAGTGCTTTCGTTTCACCGGCTGTTTGATACCATAAATCAGCCATTAATTGTTGTTCTGTTAATTTTACTTTCTCTTCTTTTGCCACTGTTTTCTCTGGTGTTCCTGAACATGCTACAAGTGATGTAGATAGAACCGCTACAGATAATAAAGTGGTAATGCCCCTTTTCATCTTCATATGTATCCTCCTTGATGT
>NZ_JBNLYE010000477.1:0-2580 GCF_050172095.1 Bacillus sp. GMs2/2 | reverse complement strand
TATGAACTTACACTAGGTGATGTACCTTGTTTTTTAGCCTATTTTCTTTATATCCTTGCGATGGACCTATTTACTATAAATAGAGTGATTTAAAAATTACTTATCCAACAATTTAGTAGTTCATCACTTAACTTTCTTTCTAGTAATTCCTTCACTAATGGCATTGGCATGATTTCATAATGATTTAAGGCTTCTTTATTATAATCTATCCAGTGAAATGCTAAATGAGACTCGCTAGATTTCGGTGTTAAGTCCGTATGTAAATCTTGTGACTCTACTTCAAAAATGTGGTTAATTTCATGATGAAGCACTTCTTTATCTTGCCATTGATTTTCTATGACTCCTAAAAATTGTTGTATACTACAGTTTACTCCAAGTTCTTCCCTTAGCTCTCTTATTAATGCATTCTCTGCTGATTCTCCAATTTCAATATGGCCACCAGGTAAAAAATAATGATGGCCAATATATTCAGCAACTAATATTTTTTCATTTTTTATCATGACTGCTCGTACAATATGATGGAATTTACTTTTCAATTGATATCCCTCCTAGTTATTCAATGTATAGTTGCTCAAAATAGTCATTTAGTATTGGTATAATATAAATCATAGGTGTTTCATATGGATGAATATCATTAATAACTTCAAGAGCATCTTTTACAATTTCTCGTTTACACTTTATTTCAACTTTACATTCTTGCCCTTCGCATATTCGCCCAATTTCTCCATTAAAAGGAGATGCCTCGTCTAAAGGTCTCCAATATCCTTTCACTGAACTATAGGAAAGGCAATGGTCATATTCGCCCGTTTTACATGCTCCAATTTTATTTAATTCATCCCTTAATGTTTCAATATATTCTTCAGGAATGAACACTTCAATTTTCACTTCAGTAAATTGCATATTTCATTTCACACCTTTACTTCCTAATAGTTAAACAAATAAACGATATACTTGCTCACCATCATACTCTTGTCCTAATGATATGAAACCATATCGTTCATATAATTTCTTTGCAGAGAGATTATCTTTATGTACTGTTAATCTTATTTCTTTACACGATTTAAAAGTATTTTTTATTATATTAATACTTTCTCGTAATGCTGCTTTTCCATAACCATTACCTTGCTGCGATTGATCAATAATAAATCCGTTAATCCAATACATATCCGATGTCTCTCTTACAACAGCATGCATAACAAAACCAACCATAAGGTCACCATGGTATATAGCGAATGGTATGTACTCTACATTGTCACCATCTGGTTTTATATATACTTTAGCAAGCGAAACTGCTACGGGTGGAACAAATTTCAACTGATTTTCTTTAACTTGTAGTTTTAATGCTTCTTCCCAATTTTCTCTCGTAACAACCTTTAACTGGATATTCAATATTGTAAGCTCCCTTATATAGAGGATGTATGTTTATATTCAACGCATTGAAATAATTCCCTTTTTCGACAACAACTTATAACATAATTTTTATAAAATCTTGAATGAATTTTTGTTCATCTATTTCTAATGCTATATGGGCTCCTTCAGATATAGAGCTAAGGCGAAAATCAGCAAATGTTTGTCCTTTCGTATCTCCGTATGTATCAACATTCACTGTACGATGTACAAATTCAAAAAAGTTTGGATTTACTAATCCACTTATAGCAACCACATCATGAAGCAATGGCCCTTCGATAGATGGATTAAGTTTTTGGTATGCAGAAAAATAGTAATCATACATTGGTTTCATTATCGTATGGAATGGATTCTTTGAATTAGCTTGAATATAGTCAAACACATTTGGTGTTAACACAGCTTTGTTTGTTACATTTAAAGGGAATATTAATAAATTCTTTGCTTGATGGAAAACAATTTTACTTGCTATAGGATCTCCATACACATTTGCCTCTGCTAACGGCGTAACGTTTCCTACTTCTAAAAAAACACCACCCATGAAATAGATTCCTTTTACATTTAGCATTAAATCATTCCACAAATTAAAAGCAATTGCTAACGAGGTAGATCTTCCTACATCAACAATCGTTAAATCTTTTCCGTAATTTATAAGAATCGCAGCAATACTGCCAAAATTGTATATTGGAATAGATAATACGCTTTCTGGAACATGGATGGTACCTAATCCTTCTGCTCCGTGAATTTCAGGGTAGTACGTAGTAATTTCTTCTGTAAGTGGTTTTGTTGCACCACTAATGACAGGAATGTCTTGTCTATTTGCTAACTGTAAAATATACGCTGCATTATGTGCAGCATGTATATGCTCAACATTTCCGTATCCAGTTACAATACCGACAATTTCAATTTCGGGATGCAGTAAGCCATACATAATGGCAAATGAGTCATCAATACCTGGGTCTCCGAAAAATAATACTTTTTCCAAGAAATACGCTCCTCTCACGAAAAAATCGAGTCATTAGTAACTATGTATATGAAAAAAGCAAGTATATCTATGCAAATTTTAGAATGGATAATGTTTTACAAAATATTAAAAAGGAACTAGCGTATGCTAATTCCTTTCTTGAGTAACCATTCTCAAATTTAATTAATTATCGTATCCTTCATAAATTGCAT
>NZ_JBNLYE010000476.1:0-2585 GCF_050172095.1 Bacillus sp. GMs2/2 | reverse complement strand
TTTTTTCCTCCTTGTAATTTTTCACAGTTTCAACTATTTCTTTCTCGGATAAAAGAAAATACTTCAATCTATTAAACATAAAAAAACTCCTTTATATTAATTTAAAAAAGATTGCCCTCTGTATGCTACAGAGGGCAATCTTTCTTGATGGTTAAAATATATACCCAACTGTTAGCAAATATATTAAAAGACATTGTCATTAATTTACTTTAAATTTCACTTCTGGGTATTTGGAGTCCAATTTTTCAAGCGCAGAGCTATCGTCTACCTGTTTCACATATCGATCAAAAAAAGCGAGACTGAATTCGTTTATAATACGGTGAACGTATCTTGGATCTTCATCTAAGCTTCGTAACAAAGGAGAGAACAAATGAAAATCAGTGAAACTCGTATGATTGGTATGGGGAATAACCATTGACATGCCAACACCTGCAAGTGCATGGTCACTACGAACTTTTCCCTCTAAAAAATCTTCCTTGGAATCATCACTAGTCTCTGCATTCATAATCAAAAACGGTTTTCCAACTCTAGATTTCGGAACATTTTCCCCATATAATGTACCATCCATATTGATGGCTGCTTTGACACGGGAGTCTTCCACTAACACTTGCGCAGCTGTAGCTCCACCATAAGAATGTCCAAACATTCCAATTCGGGATGTATCCATTCTTCCTGTAAAGCGATTATCTTTATCGCTTTGGTTAAGCTTCTCTATTTGATTAAGTACAAAAACAACATCTTCCTTCCATAATTTGATATGGCGATCTCGTTCGGCAAAATCAGTTAAATTGATCGACTGTACAAAAGCGGTTCTGCCATCTGGAAAGACGGTAGCTGCAGCATCATAGGTATGATCAATTCCTACGACGATGTAACCTTGACTAGCCAACTCCTCCACCTCAAACGTGTTTTGATTGCGAAAACCGCTTAAACCATGGGAAAAGAGTAGGACCGGATAACGTTCCTCTGAATCTGACAATTGAGCTTCCATGAATGCATTCGACTTCACCAAGCCTAGATGGTGAAACACGAATGCTGGAATAGACAATGATTTTTCCAACCCCTTGGTAATCTCATCCGAGTTATGGATATAAGGTGCGCGATTCATCTCTCCTTTTTCTTTTGCAGGATACCAAACCTGAACCATCAGCTCGCGCCGGCCGTTCAAATCTTTCATATAAGGTTCTTCTCGATCATAATCAATCCAATGATAAAGTGTAGTACCAACCTTGAAGGGACCGCTCGTTTTTTCAAATAAAACTACCGGCATGAGGGAAGGAAGCATGACCGCAATAGTCAAATAAATGATCAGTAGCGATGTCTTGACTGTGAATGCCCCACAACTTTTAACGTTCTTTTTTGATTCAGCAAATAGATAGCAGCTTGTTAAAATAAATGGGGACAAATAAGCAGGAATCATCTGCCAGCGATACCCTTCTACGATAAGCTGTACAACAACCACACAAAAGGCAACTGTTAGAATGAAGACAGACCATTGTTTTATTTTCTCACTAAAAAACAATATACAGCCTAGAATACTAAAATTCACAATGATTATAACAGTCTCAAAAAAATCCATTTACATTCCTCCCACACCAGTGTTTTATCTTCAAGGACATCCCAGTCAAATTGAAAAAAATTTAAAATTACAAACTTTTCGTTTCCATTTCTGATTAGCTTAATCCGTACCTTCAGTACTGAAAAATTATTTCTGGTACTCATTTTATATTATACCGAAATCTTCCAGACTGTAAAGTATAATTACCCTTAAGTAAAATCGACAAAAAATAAAAAATGAGCAGGGCTACGTTAACCTGTATGGTTATTGTGACCCTACTCATTTTTTTATGTAGAAGTACTATTTAATCCTTACTTGTGATTCCATGCAATATGATATCGGCCATCATTGCAAGTGACTCTTGTAGAGTGATTTGGTTAGAGGCTATACTCCCCTGTTCAAAAATTGATTTCATTAACGTTTGGAGTGTTTGGATTAGTACTGGAATGTCCATTGAACGTAAAACACCGCTATTGATGCCCTCTTCAACTAGTCCAGTAATTACCTCCCATTCTTCATTTATGCCTTGTTCTATTTTTGTCCACTGCTCTGGATGGTAACGTCGCAGTTCAATCAGTAAACGTACGAAGCTGTGCTGAAAATCCTTAGGCACAATTAAAAGAATCTCTTTTAATTTTTCCGGTATGGTCAAATTCGAATTATCGATAATTTCCCGAAAACGTATTTGGGCTTCTTCATTTATTTGCTCCACTACATAACCAATAAGCGCGTCCTTAGATGGAAAATGCTCGTAAAGCGTACTTTTGCTTACACCTAGATCACGAGCTAAATCACTCATTGTGAATTTTATTCCCCTTACATGAAAAAGCGCAATAGCAGTTTTGGCAATCCGATCTTTCATCATTTATTCACCTCATACCAAAATAGTAAAGTTATTATCTCTCCAGTACTATAATAGTACTTCGAGTACAAGAATAGTTTAACTTTTTATTTCTTGAAGGTCAAACGTGATGAAGATGATGACGTTTCACCTCATAGCCTTTAAATGAAAACACTATGTTTTTTA
>NZ_JBNLYE010000475.1:0-2595 GCF_050172095.1 Bacillus sp. GMs2/2 | reverse complement strand
ATATTAAAAAATGCAATTGAATCTATGCCGATGGGAGGAGAAATTCTCATTCAATTAAATATACTTGATAATAATCAATTAAGTATTCGTTTTATCGATCAAGGGTGTGGGATTCCAAAAGAACGTATACCATACCTCGGAGAACCTTTTTATAGTATTAAAGAAGAGGGGATTGGCTTAGGGTTAATGATCTGTTATAAAATCATTGAAACACATCAGGGAAAGGTATTTATTGAGAGTGAAGTGAATAAGGGAACTACAGTTGAAGTCACTCTCCCTATTTGTACACTTCAAAATTAATACACTCTTTTACTGAAATTTTATAAATTTGTGAGCAGTTAGCTTTGGCTAGCTGCTTTTTTGCATATATTGTAATGGATTCTTCATATTACGGCTTTTTGATGTTTCATATATGGATTTTGTAGCTTTTAAGAACTCTGTAAGTGTTTTGTAATATTTACGAGAGACTTTTTTAACAGTTATGAGAGAGAAAAGAAAGATTTGTTATATATGATGAAATTAATCTTACTAGTAGGTGTTCTAATTGACCTAGAAACCAAGGAGGAAAAATAACAATGAAACAATTGAAGCCAGCAATTAGTGTATTAGGTAGTGTATCGATGGCACTGACTCTAGTATCTCCTGCTTTAGCAGATGTAAAACAACCGAATCCAGGAGGTACAGTTGAAATATTTAAAGAAAATGCAAATGCAAAAAAAGAAGATAAGAATTTCACGCTTGGATCTGATGGGGAGATAGGTTCGCTCATTACACAAAACATTGAAATGGCAAACAATGATTGGGACAAAGATGGTATTTCTAACGACTTAGAGATTAATGGTTATAAAATTGAATTCAATTCACAAACTGGAAAAAATGAAGCGAAAGCATGGGATCCTGAGAAGGATAAAGGGAAACCAAAATTTATATCGAATCCTATGAATGCAAATACGGATGGTGATCCTTTTACTGATATGTATGAGGTTGAGAATTATAACAACGATTCTGATACTAATTTCAATCCGATAGTTGCCAACATACCGAATTTGCAAATTGGTGTCAAACGAATTGAGGTAATTCCTATTGCAACCATTACGGATAATAATGGCGGATCAGTTAGCAGAGGGTGGGAAAAAAGTGTATCTACACAACATTCATTTAATGTAGGTTTAAGTGGTTCAGGTGGTGTAGAAGGCTCAGCAGCCGGCCCTGTTCCTTCCGGAAGTGTTTCAGCAAATGTGGGATATGGATATTCAAAAACAACTACGGAAACGGAGAGTTATACAAATAATTTTGATTGGTCTACGGCAACAACTGTGGATACAGCGAACGCAGCAAAATTACGGGTACATTTGGAATATAAGAATGTAGGAACAGCATCCGCTGAAAATGTTTCGCCACATTTTAATATTCGTTTAGGAAACAAAATTATTAATACTGTAAAGGCAACACAAGATCGTTATAAAGCAAACTATTTAAGTACAGAAAAAGGCGGACGGAATAAAACAGAAGTAGTAATTGACAGTTTAGAAGGACAAGCAGATGCAAATATTGTCTTATCTTTGGATGAATTAAAAGCTGTTGAACAAGGGGAACTTCTTTCGATTGAAGTTTTACCTACAAGTACAATGGATTTATCTATTGAAAAAGGTGAAGAAATTATGCATTTGGGGGATTCAGGGAGATATGAGTCTAGAGTGAATGCAGCTACTGAACAATTAGAAACAGATATAGGAAATATACCAAAGTTTAGGATATATACTCCTAAAGACAAATCCCTTGCTGATAAGCCAGTTTTATCCTATAACGAAGTTTTTCAACATGTAAATATAGATACGAAAAAAGTGAATCATATTGTAAACAAGGCTAAAAGTACTAATAACGTATCAGTGGTTTCAGCTAATAATGGAACTGATGCATTAAACGATTTAAAAGCGGGACAGGGAGATGGCGGTTATTTACATAAAGACTCTGTACACGGTGCTTTTGCAAAACTACAGCAACCAACATTAGTAGAAGGTAGTTATGATTCTGTGACGCAAAAGATTAGGGCAACAATTTTACCTGGTTTATTTGGAGTGAGTAAAGAGATTCCTACTACGTATAACAAGAAATGGAATGCTCCATCACAAACAGTAACACTAGTTAAACGTGAGAATGGATTTACATATGAGTCTAGAGAAAATATACACCCTATTAAATCTGAAATTGCTGCGCACAGAAAAGTTACATTTGAAATCAATGACGCACACAATTTAACGCCTATACAAAAGATTGATACTGAAATTAAAGCTAATAAAGAATTTGAAGATTATGTAGTAGATAATTCAGGTGAATTTGTTACAGAAGGAGTTCCTTATACTGTGGCCTCATATGGAAATACAGCTTATTGGGGAAGTCATCATGCCGGGAATAAATGGGAGTATCTTTGGTCTGAAAAATCTAGTGATGAAAAAGTGAATGTAATTATTGAAAGAGTAGGTCAACCTAAACCTGGAAAACCAATTAAAAAGGATGAAGAGGTATTAATTAAATTTCAAAATCCTATTTATTCAGATTATGCATATTTAAAACTTCAAGATAGTTATATCCATT
>NZ_JBNLYE010000474.1:0-2596 GCF_050172095.1 Bacillus sp. GMs2/2 | reverse complement strand
TGGTTACGAAACAATTATGTCTATTCCTCAATTAGAAGAATATAGACAGCCTTATCGTTATTTATACCGACTGTTATCTGTGCAAGGTAATGTGGAATTAAAGAAATGGTTAAGTCACCCATCCTATTTTTAAATACAAATGAGAGGGAGTATACAATGGATATTCAGAAAAAGCGTTATGTAACAGAAAGTGAAATACAGCAAATGAAGGATTTGGCTTATATTTGCGGGCAACAAGACAATCTTGATTACTCTTCAGATTTACATATCAACTTTTTAAAAAATCGAAATGAAGATTATATAAACGATTTTCTTCTTTATAACGGTACTCAATTAATTGGCGCTTTAAATATGTATGATTTCGAAAGACCAACAAAGCTTGAACTAATAGGCTTTGTACATCCTCATTTTAGAAAACAACGTTTCGGAACTATCCTTTTACAAACTGCAATGAAAGAAATACAAAATAGAGAGACAGATGAAGCTCTTCTTATTATTAATGGGGATTCTATTTCTGGGAATGAATTTGTAAAACATATGAAGTTACCATATTTATATAGTGAATATAGTATGGGGTTCAAAACAAACGAAATTCAAAAAACAACAGATAATAATATACAGCTTACTCTTGCACCTTCAGAATCACTTCTTGATCTTATTGAAATTTCTAGTAAAGCTTTTGGTGATTCAGTAGAAAATACGGCTACATGGTTACAAAAAATGATGAATTCATCTTCCCATCAAGTTTACAGTGCCCTTATTGCTGGAAAAGTGATAGGAACAATTACAGTTTCTAAACAAGAGCAATCTACTACACTATCAGGATTCGCCGTTCATCCTTCTTATCAAGGTAAAGGATACGGAAAAGATATTCTTTGTAATATAGTACATACTCTTATTACAGAAGGAGTTTCAACAATTGAGTTAGACGTCGAAACGAAAAATATCCACGCTTTAAAACTATATACACAATGTGGTTTTGAAATTAACACGAGGCATGACTATTATAATTTAATGAATTTTTAGGTGAATACATATGTTAAAAAAACAATTTATTCTAATTATGATATTTTAGCAGACATCTATAATAAACATTGGGGACATTTTGTTGAATACTCCTATCCAGCCTCGTTTTACAAGATGCTCTTCCCTACTCTCGTATATTAGATTTTTGTTGCGGGACTGGTCATCTCTGCCGGTGATAGTTTAATTTAGATGAACTAAAAAGTGTGTTTCACAAAGTTTACTCCGTATTACATAACGAGGGTATATTCGCATTTGATATGAATAAAAAAACTGAATCGAAATGATTCAGTTTTTTCTTAATATATTTACAACTGCAGTTGTTTCGTCATTTTCTTTATAGACACGCGGAATTCTTCTATCTAGCATACATGTAACTTCATAGTTTATTGTACCTAACATATCCGCTATTTCTTCTACTGCGATATTTTCTTCACCTTGTTTACCGTAGAATACTACTTCGTCTCCTACTTGTACTGGCATCGCTTTTGAAACATCCAACATTAACTGATCCATACAAACACGGCCAATAACAGGTACTCGAACCCCGTTAATTAACGCATAGCCTTTATTAGATAATTGACGATTATAACCATCAGCGTAACCAATTGGTACAGTCGCAATCCATTCTTCACCAGTTGTTACATACGTATTCCCATAACTTACACCACGATTCTTCTTCGCATGTTTAATATGAGCTACTTTTGATTTTAACGACAACGCAGGCTGTAAAGAAACGACTGAATGATTCACTTCTTTTGATGGATACATACCGTACACTCCTATTCCAACGCGTACCATATTTTGAAATGTGTTACTTAATTCCATTGATCCCGCACTATTTGAACTATGAATATATGGTATTTGAATTCCTAATTCTTTCGCTGTATTAACAGCCTTTTCAAATAAACTTGTTTGCATATTCGTATATGATTTATCGATTTCATCTGCCGTAGAGTAATGCGTAAATATCCCTACTACCTCTACATACTCCATACGGTTTAATTCTTCTAAAAATGGTTTAACTTCTTCTTCTTGTAAACCGATACGACTCATTCCTGTATCAATTTTCACTTGAATTTGTACTTTCTTTTGAAGACGGTTTGCAATTTCATTTATACCATGTAAATCTTCTACTCTATAAACAGTCATCATAACGTCATATTGAATTACATCTTCTACAGCCGCTACTGGTGTGTATCCTAAAATTAAAATTGGTACAGTAATTCCTGCTTCTCTTAATTCTATTGCTTCATCTACAAATGCAACTGCAAGTTGATGTATTCCCGCTTCAATTGCAGCTTTGGCAACTTCAACTGCCCCATGGCCATACCCATTCGCTTTTACAGCAGCCATCATCTTAATTTCTTCATCATTTACATGTTTTTTAAATTCTTTTACATTATGTTTTACAGCATTTAAGTCAATTTCTACAATTGTATCTCTTCCATATTTCAAACTCATTGGTCTAACTCCTAACTCAATAATTGCATTCCATTCTATTTCACGTTTCATATGACCTTTTACAATATAATACTTTTCATTATGCTAGTCAAACTACTAGAATTTTCGG
>NZ_JBNLYE010000473.1:0-2601 GCF_050172095.1 Bacillus sp. GMs2/2 | reverse complement strand
GAAAAAAGAAAATTTGGGATAAACATTCAGACTACGGACCGATGGAAGCAAAAGATGTATATATTAGTCCGTTCGGAAAAGCATGTCAGGCGTACGCAACTATGTTTTTCGAAAACTGGGTTATATTATCAGCGAAACATGGATTTTTAAGACCAAGTGATATTGTATTAGAAAACTATGATCTTGCATTTGATTCAAAAAGCGATGAGGTAATAAGTATAGAGCAATTACAAAAACAGATGGTAGATAAAAGTTTATTACAGTTTGACGAAATCGTCTTATTAGCAGGGAAGAAGCATAAAAAAGTAGTGACAAAGCTATATCCAGAAGAAATGATTACATATCCGCTAGAGGGGTGTAAAGGGATTGGGTATATGTTGCAGAGGTTGAAAGAAGCTGTGAAGGAAGGGGAGGAAATATAGGTGTAGTTTCAGTGATTTTAAACTCTATTTATTTAGGGAGCTGAAAAGTAAAATAGAGTTTTTAGGCATCGCCGAAAGGGTGATGCTTTTTTGTTCGTGTCGTCATTCATGTAAAAGTAATTTAGAGAATAAATCATTCGATTTATGAAGCGATAGCTTTTTTATATCGAAAACAAATTGCGTCACTTTTAGAAAATGTAGGACGTATGGGCACAGTTAAGATTGTAAGTGGGAATAGCAATAAGACAAGTTTTGAATAAGATATTAAGAAAGGAGATGTTGATGAATAATGGCTAGATATAGTTTGCACGGAGGACACAATAGTATTGTTCAAGGTGCTAATTTCGGGAATCGGAAAGAACACGTTCTAGATAGGCAAGTTAAAGATGCCGTGGCGGCTAAGTTAAGAGCCCTAGGACACACGGTTTATGACGATACGGACGAGGTAGGGGCAACTCAATCACAAAATTTAAATAATATCATTCGGAATAGCAATTCCCATGCTGTGGATTTAGTTATTTCTTTTCATCTTAATGCAAGTGATGGAAATGGACAGGGTGTTGAGGTTTTATATTATGATCAGAAAGATTTGGCGGCTAAAATCTCAGCTCAACTAGCAAAAGATATTGGATGGCGTGATCGAGGTGCGAAACAACGTACAGATTTAGCAGTATTAAATGGAACGAAGGCACCGGCTATTCTTATTGAATTAGGATTTATTGATAATGAATCCGACATGGCAAAATGGAATGTTGATAAAATCGCTAATTCTATTGTATTTGCTCTTACAGGACAAACTGGAGGAGGTGAAGCGAATTTGCTCAAAGTAAAAACTGGTGGTGTAGCATTTAGTAATTTACAAGCTTTGGCTCAAGCTATGGTTGATGCGGGTATTGATGGACAAATTGTCGTTCAAAAAGATGGCATTGGTTATGCTATAACGAATGGCTATCCGTCCGGGAATATCGATAAATTTACAGCTTGGTTAGATGCACGTAAATGGTACTATGAGTACGTGAGATAAAAGTAGTTTGCTAAATAAAAATAAGAGCCGTCATGTGACGGTTTTTATTTTTATTTAATCTTTTAACTCTACTTATAATATGGAGAAAATAGACTAATAAACAAGCCTTTGTATACTTTCAAACATAGAATATGATGAATTCTATCAAGGAGGAAGCATATTTATGAGAAATACTTGTCATTGTGGACATTTTCAAGATTGTAATAAATTTTGGGATGATTTAATGTTTGGGAGATGTAGATGTAAGCGCAATGATTTTCACGAGTGTTGTTGCAAAGAGAAACCGAAGTGTGAGTGTGAAAAATGTCATTGTAAAACAAAAGCGAAATGCCATTGTAGGCATGAAGAGGAAGGGTATTAATAATAAAAAAGAGTACGATGCGTACTCTTTTTTGGGGTGATTATATTCCATCTTGAACAGATTTCTTTACAATTACCCATGTGTCTTTCTTTTTAACCGTTATAGCTACATTAGTTCCATTAGATTCCTTATAAAAGATATATCCATTGTTTGAGTTTACATATGTAACTGGTTCACCTATGCAATCTCGCGAGCAGGATTTGTTGACTAGTTCAATTAAGGATAGTTCACTTGGATCGGTTTTACTGGCTTCTATAACAGCATCAAGGCTTGTTTTTCGATAGCCTTGCAAGTTTATATGAAAAAGCTGCTCTATTTCTCCTGTAATGCTAGTGTTCATTACTTCTACTGAATTCTTTTTTTCTTGAAGAAAGCCGTTTTCATAAAGTAATTTTGTATAGCCAATCCATGCTATTAACACTAGCATGAAAAACATACCCGTCATTTTAAGTATTCGAAGTCGTTTGCTTATAATTGTTTCTGAGTATTTCATTCACTCTAATCCTCCAATGTTTTTAATTTAAAATATGCTTGGATACATACTTTTAGAAGAGGATGAAAGTTAATGAGTTTTTAATAAAAAAGAAAACATCCAGGGTTAGATGCTTTCTTTTTTTGGTATTTTTGGCTATCTGTTAGTTACTTGTTTCATAAGTGGTCTTATTTCTTTAACTGGTGGTTTCTTATCATAGGCATCAACGTAAGAAAAGTAGTAGTTTAAGTTTCTTAGAAGACCTTTTCCTATTTTTGCACTTAAGAAAGGAAAGACTTGTCCGGTATAATCATCGAGAGAT
>NZ_JBNLYE010000472.1:0-2607 GCF_050172095.1 Bacillus sp. GMs2/2 | reverse complement strand
ACTACAATATCGTAGTAAATGTCAATTATTACATTATGATATTTTAGTAATCTTTAAATACAGTATACAAATAAATAACGCTATGCCCTACAAACACGTAATTACAAATACAAACGAGTTATATAAAAGATGAGCTAGGATTGGCACTTTAAGTTCTTTTGTTTTCTCATAGCTCATTGCATATAAGCATCAATTCACAAAGTAAGGGAAGAAGAATCAATCAAAGTGTGCGATTGCAAACACACC
Organism: Bacillus sp. GMs2/2; assembly: GCF_050172095.1. Lineage (NCBI taxonomy): Bacteria > Bacillati > Bacillota > Bacilli > Caryophanales > Bacillaceae > Bacillus > Bacillus sp. GMs2/2. The sequence continues at coordinate 2,361 of NZ_JBNLYE010000472.1, read as the reverse complement.
ATTTGCAAATAGAATCGCTTCCTTGTTACTTACGCTTTTTCTAAAGAAATTAGTTAACTTTTTACGAAATAGCCATTCTTGGGGTTTGTGTAGTAATGGAACAGAAACGGCAATAACCTATATTTTAGCTTCAACATAGCTAAAAATAGAGTTTTTTTACTGAGTAAAACCTTGATATTTATTAGATTTATCAAAAACGGTTGTTATTGTTAATTTGATTATAATAATAGTTTTGATAACGTAGTATTAACGTATCCAAGCTTTATTTAACAATGTTTTTATCATTCTCAAAAAACCTGATTTTTGAGAATGTGATTAAGTCGTATTGCCGTTCTTGTTCCATTACTGCACAGACCCTATAATCTCTCGTTGGGCGAAGAATATCCCTAGTCTAATACTTTTTTTAATAAACATATGTGGCAAGTAAGAATTCGATTTTAAATGGAAATAAAAGTAAGTCTATGACCTATTTTTACACGTATCTCGGCTGTACCCCTAAATGATATACAAAATATGGTTATAAATCATCCAGAATCACCAGTAAATAAGGGGATTATTATTTGCAAGCTAATTGAACATGGTCATATTGCACTTACTAAGCAAAGTTTTACAGAAACACAACATGGAAATAAATCTAAAAAAGAAATAACAGAGAAACAATATTATCAGATACTTAAAGATAAATTTAATATTTTTTATAAAAACAACATGTAGAAAGTTATAAGTTTTTATAGGAGTACTGTCACATGCTCCCATCGAGCCATATGTAAGATGGTTTCCCCGTTACGAGTAATGAGATAGTTTGATTCACCTTTTATATATTATCTAAAAAAGAACTTGTAGGAATCCCTACAAGTTCTTTTTGTTTTTCTTATTGTATTTAGAGTGAAAAATTTTAAATATAGAAGTGATGAAGAAATATGATATTAAGCGTTCTTCATTTTATAGACGTATTAAACAGTATGAAGAAGTAAAAAAAGGGAAACCTAACGAATAATTAATGATGATTTAGGGGGTACCAAATGGAGCATAAAACAAAGGTAACAATTGGGGATTACGTTCAATTTTCATATCGCAAAAATCCTAATTTACAATTAACCGGATATGTAGTAAATGTTCTACAAAATACAATTGTTGTAGAGATTACAGAGATAATGGGAGTGGGAGTTGAAATAGATGATGTTCGGCAAGTAGTAAAACATGGTTGCTATAATAGAGTGGTTCATAAACAAATAAAAAGTAATGTTTCATAAAAAGGAGCTCCTAGATAAATCTAGGAGCTCCTTTTTAGATGAAGTTACTGGATTTGGGGTCTATTTCAATTCTTCACCATTTTCCTTATACCATATCGACTACTTTGTTCATATCTTATATTTCTTCAAAAGTGGACTGCTTTAAAATTTGTAACACCTGTAAATTTGGAATTTGCTCCTTGTTATATAGTGTGAGTACGAAATATTACTTATAGAAGAAACACTTCATCAATCAATGCTCTGTCGATATCTATCTTATAAGCTATCTTGCGCCATTTCATTTACATCTTTATAATAATACAAGTATACATTTATAATAAGAGGTGCTTTATGAACAAATCAGAATTAATAAAACAAGTCGCAATACAATCCGAACTAACAAAACCGCAAGCAAGTCTTGCTGTAGATGCAGTGTTTGAATCCATTCAACATGCACTACAAAATGGGGAGCATGTACAGCTACTTGGCTTCGGCACATTCGAAGTAAGAGAACGTGCTGCCCGTGAAGGACGCAATCCACATACTGGTGAAGCTCTTACGATTCCTGCGGGAAAAACACCTGCCTTTAAAGCGGGGAAAGCATTAAAAGAAGCTGTAAACGCTAAATAATATTTCTTTAACAGTAGCATGACTTTCAAGGATTTCATGCTACTGTTTTATTTTAGAATCGAATCGTGGAGATTGCATGTTTATATACAAGCTGTTGTTTCCCTTCATATTCTATTAAAATAGAAAAAGTATCATATCCTGTTATTATTCCTTTTATATGTAGTCCTTTTAACAGAATTAACGTGATATCCTTCTTCTTTTGAAACGCTTCTTGTAATAAGTGTTCCTGTGAAAAGAGTATGTTCTTACCTCTATCCTTTTGAAATGATTGTAATTTCGTTTCCAATGAGTTCTCCTCCTATTCTTCTCATACAGTCACTTTGTATTGTTCTAGTTCAGCTAACAGTTGTTTTAGACCCTCTGGACTCAACGTCAGCTTTCCACCTCCTAGTTTTACATTCCTTGAAGATATTTCTCCTGTGATAGGACACGTACCATGAGGTGTATATTTTTGTAGAACAATCGCATCTTCCTCTACAAAAAATTCTAAAGCATCGCC
>NZ_JBNLYE010000471.1:0-2616 GCF_050172095.1 Bacillus sp. GMs2/2 | reverse complement strand
CCTGAAAATGTCGGATGAGATGGTCTATATGAAAGCGATTCTAACGTTTTATATGTATATACAATTTGAGAACACTTTCTATTTTTTTGCGGGATTATGTTAGAATAACGCTTTTTTTAAGTACAAAGAAATTGGAGGTAACAGAAGTGAAAGGTATGTTTTGCAATAGAGTTATTGCGATAGTAACAGTGCTTACAATATTTTGTAGCATGGTCGTTACAATTGGAAAAGCAGCAGCGGAAACAGATCCTGCTATAGACGTTGAAGCAGGGTCAGCAATTTTAATAGAAGCAAATTCTGGAAAAATTTTATATGAAAAAAATGCAGATGAATCATTGGCAATTGCTAGTATGACAAAAATGATGAGCGAATACTTAGTTCATGAAGCGGTGGATAAAGGAAAACTTAAATGGGATCAAAAAGTTAAAATCTCTGAATATGCACATAAGATTTCGCAAGATCGTTCACTATCAAATGTTCCATTAGAAAATGGTGGCTCTTATACGGTAAAAGAGTTATATGAGGCAATGGCAATTTACTCTGCAAATGGTGCAACAATTGCTTTAGTTGAACAGATTGCTGGTAAAGAGGTCAATTTTGTAAAAATGATGAACGATAAGTCAAAAGAGTTTGGTATGAAAGATTATAAGTTTGTAAACTCTACTGGCTTAACAAATCAAGATTTAAAAGGATATCATCTTGAAGGGACAACTCTAGAAGAGAAAAATAAAATGTCTGCAAGGGATTGTGCAATTTTAGCACAACGTCTTATTCAAGATTTTCCCCAAATATTAAATACAGCAAAAATTCCTAAAAAAACATTCCAAGAGGGTGGTAAATATCCAATTGATATGGCGAACTTTAACTGGATGTTAAAAGGCTTAATTAAGCAATATGAAGGTGTAGATGGTTTGAAAACAGGAACGACTCCAGAAGCGGGAGATTGTTTCACTGGTACAGTAGAAAGAAATGGTATGCGACTAATTTCTGTAGTGATAAAAGCAAAATCTCATACGGCACGTTTTGATGAAACAAAGAAATTATACGATTATGGATTTGCGAATTTTGAAGTGAAGAATGTCTACGGAAAAGATTCAGTAATAAAAGGACATGAAACAGTTCGAGTGGCAAATGCAAAAGACAAAGATGTAGTAGTTCAAACGAAGCAAGCTGTTTCACTTCCAATGCCGAAGGGCAATAAAGACATTTATAAAAAAGAATTTAAAGTATCGAATACGGAACAAGAAGCGCCTATTAAAAAAGGTGTAACAATTAGTAAAATGATTATCTCGTCTAAAGATAATACAGATCCTGGGTTCTTATCAGGTAATTCATTACAAATAGACCTTGTAACAAAATCTGATGTGGAACAAGCAAATTGGCTTACACGTTTTATACGTAAAACAGGATCTTTTTTTAGTGGTATGTGGGATCGTACGATTGATATAGTAAAAAGCTAATTTTATAGGATACAACTAAATATTAGTTTGAAACAAAAGGTTTCAAAGCACTATAGATTCTTATGTGGATAGCTTGGAATGTCAGGGTGTAATTTTTTCTTCTTACTTTGTGCATTGCAATGACACTACTTTTTTCTATAGTTTCGTATCATGTAATCGAAAAGAAATGTATCAACTGGGCAAAACAAAGAACAACAAATTTTTTGAAAAAAGTATAAGTCCTAGAGGGATTTTATTTCTTTAGTAAATATACGAATATGACCGATTCCTTAGTATACTTGGGAATCGGTCAATTTTGGATTCTAAATGTAAATATAGTAAAGTGGAATATAATTGAAATCGAAAACCACTTAGAAATAACAATTACGGTGTGAGCTATTGTATAGTATAGATATGTTTAAAAATAAAGGGGGAATACATATGTGGAAGCGATTTGTAGCAATTGGTGATAGTTTTACAGAGGGGATAGGGGATGAAGTTGAGGGAATTGCATTAAAAAGCTGGGTAGATCATTTTGTTCAACTGTGTGAAAAAGATATAGAATATGCCAATTTTGCAAAGCGTGGGTTAGTAACTGAAGAAATTCGCTTGCAGCAATTGGAAAAGGCGTTAACTTTTAATCCAGATTTGGTTAGTCTCATTGCAGGGGCAAACGATGTTTTAAAAGGACGTTGGAATCATGATGCATATAAGAACGATATGGAATTTATGATAGATACATTAAGTAAAGCAGGGGCTGATATTATTATAGCAAACCTTCCTGATTTTACAGTTAGGCTTCCTTTTGCTTCTGAAAAAAAACAAGAAATAAAAGAACAATTATTAGAGGCAAATGAAGTTATACATTCACTGAGCAGAGAGTATAAGCTTCATCATGTTGATTTTTGGAATCATCATTTAGTTAATGACAATACGCTTTGGTCTAAGGATTTAATTCATCCAAACTCAAAAGGATATGTAAAAGTTGCTGAATTGATTTTTAGTAGTTTGCCTGTACAGAAGACAAAATAATAGTTTGCAATGTAACGAATATGATATTAAGTGTATGAAGCTATGTTTTTTAGTAAATGGAAAGAACTAAACATTTAGCAAACAAAGCGTTTCTACGATATATTTCTACAGTAGTGCACAAATACAGAATCACAAAGAAAGATCA
>NZ_JBNLYE010000470.1:0-2616 GCF_050172095.1 Bacillus sp. GMs2/2 | reverse complement strand
TTCTTTTTTAAACAAACAAAAAAGCACAAATTTTTCTATTTGTGCTTTCATATTTCACTCTACTTCCAATCCTCTTTCAAATGATAATTAATAATCGCATTATTAATAAACTGAGCATATTGTTCTCTAGGTACAGGGCGATTTAATTCATACATGCCATTCCCAGTTCCTCTCACAACATTATTAGATTGTAACGCACTAATTGCATCTTCTGCCCAGTGACCTTTTGGAATATCTTTAAATGTATGTTTTTGTTTCGTTTCAAAATTAAATGCTCGTTTTAAAATGACAGCCATTTCCGCTCTAGAGATTGGTGCTTTCGGCCTAAAATTCCCTTGGCCATCCCCTGTAAAAACACCACGTTTTGTTAACGCTAAAATTTCCTTTTTAAAAGTGGTTGTACTATCAGAAACATCTTTATATGGATTCGCTACTGGCCCTTCTTCTTTTATCTCAAGTGTTCTGTAAATAGTCCCAGCTACTTGTTCACGTGTTATAAGATCGCCAACACCATACTTCCCGTTTCCATACCCTAATATAATTTTATGATACGCTAAATCCATAATAGCATCATATGCCCAAAATCCGTATGGAACATCTTCAAACACAATCATTTGTGGATACTCTTCCGCTTTTACAGGTGTCACATTCGCCCCTGCAAATATACCTCCTGCCATTGTCGCAATCATCATTACACCCAATATTTTTTTCTTCATTATCCTCTCTCCCTATTTCATTCAAATAAAATGAACTTCATTGTTTCAGGAGTACTATTTTTTTTGTGAATGTAAGATAAAATGCAAATCTTCTAGAAGAAATATTCCCACTACCTTTCTACTTTATACCCCCTTCTTTCTTTTTCAAAAAGGAAGTTGTCACATCTAAGGTGTTATATACTAAAACATTCTACAATCTCTTTATAAACTCCTTTTCACTTTATAACTTCCCTTTATTGGCACCTAAAGGAGATGCCTAATGGAGATTACTATATCCATGGTTTATATTTCAGAGGTAGCATCCCCCTTCACTGATAACTCGCTTTCGCTGAATTTTGAGGTGGGGGTCTTACTGCCCAGCAAATAACGGGATAAAAAAATCATCCTTTTTTCTTAAAAGAGGATGATTTTTTTATATTTATTAACACTCAAATATGCTACTACTTTTGAAGAGTAAATTGGGCAACTATTTGTTTTAATTTTCCTGCTGCGTTATGCATATGTTCAATTGAAACCGAAATCTCTTGAACAGATTTTTCTTGCTGTTGAATAGACTCTTTTACCCTATCAGTTCGGTCAGATGATCTTTGGGAAATTTGAGCCATGTCTTCTGCAGAAGCCGAGATTTCCTCACTACTCGCTGCAATTTCATCTGTAGACATAGATACCGTTTGAATTTGCTCAGATACTTGCTGTACTTTTTCTGTAATTGTTCCAAATACTTTTTCTGTATGCATTACTACTTGTGTACCTGCCTGTACCTCATTATCTACTTTCCCCATCATATGTACCGTATGGTTCGTTGTTCCCATAACTTGAGTAATAAGATTCTCAATTTGTTTTGCAGAATCACTAGATTGTTCTGCTAATTTCCGCACTTCATCTGCCACAATTGCAAATCCTCTACCACTTTCACCAGCACGTGCAGCCTCAATTGCGGCGTTTAATGCTAATAAGTTAATCTGGGAGGTAATACCTTGCATAACATCAATGATTTTAACAATTTCTTCTGATTGTTCTTTCATAGTCTCTACTTGTTTCACACCGCTATGTACCGAATTTTGGATTGTATCCATCTGTTGAATCATTTGTTTCATTAATTTGTTACCACTCTCTGCATCTAATGCTGATTGAGCAGATAATTCATTTACAGAGGATGATGTATTGACTATACTCTGCATTCCTTGCGTCAACTCTTCCATCGCACCCGCAGTTTGTTCCATTGCTTGCATTTGACTCTCTGCACCATTTGCAACTTCTTCAATATCCATAGTGATTTTCTTCGCTGCACTACTAGATACTTCTGATGCAGATACTACTCCGTCTGCATGTTGGAATAAAAGCTGAATATTATTCTCTACTTCTTGCATATTTGTTCTTAGCCCTGCAATCATCTCGTTAAAATTACTTACTAATACACCTAATTCATCCTTAGCAGTATAATCACCATGTACGGTTAAATCTCCTTCTTTCGCTCTTTCCATCATACGACTAACCGTTTGTAAAGGAGCAACTATGAGCTTGCTAATAATATAACTTACTATACATATAACGATTGTAGTAACTACTACAAGAATGATAAAGGTAATAACGGAACGATCAATCATTTTTTGAGAATCTTTAAATACTTGGTCAGCTAAATTTGAAACATACGATTCTAGATCCACTGCATAACCAGCTAACTCTATTCCCTTCGGTTTTAATTCCTTCTGAAATTCATTTACCATTTGTGGCTCATTTGTTGCCTTCGCCTTTTCAAATAATTTTTTATATGTATCTTTATAACTTGGCAAAGATTTCTTCATCTTCTGAAATAGTTCATCCTCTTGCTTACTTAAATTAAAACCATCATCATATTCTTTTAATAAAGAATCATATTTTTTAAGATCCTTTTCAATAT
>NZ_JBNLYE010000469.1:0-2623 GCF_050172095.1 Bacillus sp. GMs2/2 | reverse complement strand
ATCTGATATTTTTATAAATTCTTTATACTTATAATTAAAACACTCTCGATACAACTCTTTGATTTCATCATATGATGGAACACGTGGGTTATTAGCTGGGCTACCACTTTCAATTGCATCTGATGCCATTTTAGAGATAGCATTTTCAAATTCAATTTCATCGATACCGTATTCTTTTAAATTTGGAATACGAAGATCATAGCAAAGCTTTTTTATTTCCCCAATCGTATAGTCTGCTACTTCCTCATCAGAATTCGAATACAAATCCTTATTTAAGTTACGTCCAATTTTTGCTAACCTTTTCACTGCACTTGTTTTTGTAAACTCTAACACTGTAGGTAATAGTATGGCATTTGATATTCCATGCGGTACATGAAATAATGCTCCCACTGGCCTTGACATTCCATGAACTAATGTAACTGATGCATTCGAAAATGCAATTCCAGCTTGTAAGGAAGCAATCATCATCGCTTCTCTTGCCTCCATATTATGTCCATCTTCATATGCTATACGTAAATATTTCATAATACTTTCAATAGCTGAAAGAGCAAGTATATCTGTAAGTGGTTGTGAAAATTTAGAAATATAAGCTTCAATCGCATGACATAACGCATCTATTCCTGTTGCTGCCGTAATTTGTGGTGGTAACGAACTTGTCAAAACTGGATCTATAATTGCTACTTTCGGTATAAAACTAGGATGCTTCATCATCATTTTTACATCTGTTTTTTTATTCGTAATTACTGCTACACTTGTAACTTCCGAACCAGTACCAGAAGTTGTTGGAATTGCAATAAGTGGTAGTGGATTGTTTTCTATTTCAATATCCTTTTGGACATAATCCTCAACTTCTCCACCATTTGTATATAAAACCGCTACCGCTTTCGCAGCATCAATACAACTTCCACCACCAATACCGATAATAAAATCGCACTTTTCCTCTTTACAAAGAGATAACGCTTCTAATACGTGTATATTTGTAGGCTCAGCATCCACTTTATTATATGTGCTAACAGTAATACCTTTCTTATTTAGTTGTTGTATACACTTTTCAACATATCCTAATTTCTCCATAATTGTATCAGTAACTATAAAAGCTTTTTTCCCTAACTTTTTTGATTGTTCTCCCAGTTTTTCAAGCGAATTTCTTCCATATAATACCGACTTTGGCATACGAAACTCAGAAACCTCTTGCAAGTCCCCCACCCCTTCTTATCCTAATTAATATTTTATAATATAAATTATCGATTTGATGAATCTTTACGATTCAAATTTTTTAATAGAGTCCTGTTAAAGTATAGAATGCGATAACTAAAAATACAGCAACCGTTTTCAAAATTGTAATAGCAAATATATCTTTATATGACTGTTTATGTGTTAATCCTGTTACTGTAAGAATAGTAATAATAGCCCCGTTATGTGGTAGTGTATCCATTCCTCCTGATGCCATTGATACGATACGGTGCATAACTTCTAATGGAATATCAAATTGATTGGCCGCTGCAATAAATTTATCTCCCATTGCGCTTAATACTATTCCCATTCCTCCTGATGCCGAGCCTGTAATTCCAGCTAAAATATTCGTCGTTACTGCACCATTCACTAACGGATTTGTGAAAGTAGCAGAGATGCCATCTCTCATAATTGCGAAGCCTGGAAGTGCTGCAATGACACCACCGAATCCAAACTCAGCTCCTGTATTCATCGTTGCAAGTAGCGCTCCACCAATACTTGTATTCAATCCAGCTTGGAAACCTGTTACTACTCGCTTCCAATATAATAATAACGTTGTTAAGATCCCTATAATAAGTGCCAATTCTACAGACCAAATTCCTACCACTGCACTTAATTCTACTTTTCCAAATGCTTTCATACCAATTGCAGAAAAATCAAAACCGCTTGGATACCACTTTGGTATCATAATAGTAAACACTTTATTCATTACACCTACTAAAATAAGTGGTATAAATGCAATAAGTTGTTGTGCTCTTGTGATTTCAATGTTATTAATTAATGGCATATTTTTTTGTTCTACTTGCAAAGATGCTGCCATTTCAGTATTTCCATCATTAAAACCAAAATATCCTTCACCTGCTGCTTTTGCCTTCTTACGTCTACTCTCTAAATATAGTAAACCTAATGTAAGAACAAAAATTGCTCCTACAATCCCAAGTATCGGTGCAGCATAAATATCCGTTTTAAAAAATGTTGTAGGTATTACATTTTGAATTTGTGGTGATCCAGGTAGCGCATCCATTGTAAAAGTTACTGCTCCAAGAACAATCGTTCCAGGGATTAAACGCTTTGGAATATTAGCTTGTCGAAACAACTTAGCTGCGAACGGATAAACAGCAAACACTACTACATACACACTAACACCACTATACGTTAAAATAGCCCCCATTAATACAATCGCTAATATAGTACGTTTTTCACCAACTAACTCAATAATTGTTTTTGCGATAGAATCTGCAATTCCTGACATTTCCACTACTTTTCCAAATATTGCTCCTAATAAAAACACAGGAAAATATAATTTTATAAATCCAACCATTTTCTCCATAAAGATATTAGAAAAGAAAGGTAATACATAACTAGGTTCTGTCAAAAATACTGCAAATAA
>NZ_JBNLYE010000468.1:0-2626 GCF_050172095.1 Bacillus sp. GMs2/2 | reverse complement strand
AATATATTTTACATATATTACTTTTGTGGGGGTAACAATAATGGTCTTTAAATCAAAAAAAGATAAATTTTCTGAAATGTTAATGAATGTTTCCGAAAATTTAAAAGAAGGCGCGCAGTTTTTCGTGGAGTATAAAATTAAAAATGCTAGCGATTTAAAAGAGTTTTCTATGCGCATGAAAGAGTATGAGTCAAAAGGTGACTCATTTATTCACGAAATCATTATGGAGTTAAACAAAGCGTTTATCACTCCGATTGAGCGTGAGGACATCCTACAACTTGCAATGAGTATGGATGATGTATTAGACGGATTAGATCACAGTGCTGGTCTGTTCGAAATGTATTCTATTACAGAAGCTGATGAATACATGATTAAATTCGTAGAAGCAATTAATCAATGTGCGATTGAAATTGCAAACTCTGTTGAATTAATGTCTAACAAAAAATTAGTCGACATTCGTACAAATGCGATTAAGATTAAGGATTATGAATCACAGTGTGATGATATTCGCCGTCATGCGATTAAGAACTTATTCTCTCGTGAAAAAGATCCGATTAAGATTATTCAATTTAAAGAGATTTACGAAGAGCTTGAAGAAGTAGCTGATAGCTGTCAAAGCGTTGCAAACGTATTAGAAACAATTATTATGAAGAACGCGTAAGGAGTTTGATCATGGATACACTCTTGATACTGACCGTTTTAGTAGTCATTTGCGCTTTAGCTTTTGACTTTATCAATGGATTTCACGATACAGCAAACGCTATTGCAACGGCTGTTTCAACGAAAGCTCTAAAGCCTAGACATGCCATTATTATGGCGGCTATTATGAACTTTTTGGGCGCAATGACATTTACAGGTGTAGCAAAAACGATTACAAAAGATATCGTTGATCCATTCGCCTTACAAAATGGTTCTCTTGTAATTTTAGCTGCTTTGCTTGCGGCGATAGCTTGGAACTTAATTACTTGGTACTACGGTATTCCAAGTAGTTCTTCGCATGCAATTATCGGCTCAATCGCAGGTGCAGCAATTGCGGCCGCTGGGATTAGCTCGCTAAATCTTAAAGGATTTATTAAAATTATTGAAGCTTTAATCATTTCACCGATTATCGCTTTCGTTATTGGTTATACCGTATACAGTATTTTTAAAGTAGTATTTAAAAACTTTAACTTAACAAAAACGAATAAGAACTTCCGTATATTCCAGATTTTCACTGCAGCATTACAAGCCTACACACACGGTACGAATGATGCACAAAAAGCAATGGGAATCATTACGATGGCACTTATGGCTAATAACTATCATACTTCTAGCGATATCCCGTTCTGGGTACAATTATCTTGTGCTATCGCAATGGGGCTTGGTACTTCTGTCGGCGGATGGAAAATTATTAAAACTGTCGGTGGACAAATTATGAAAATTCGTCCTGTAAATGGTGTAGCTGCCGATTTATCATCATCACTTGTTATTTTCGGTGCAACATTCATTCACTTACCGGTTAGTACGACGCACGTTATCTCTTCTTCTATTTTAGGGGTTGGTGCTTCTCACCGTGTGAAAGGGGTAAAATGGGGAACTGCAAAACGTATGTTAATTACATGGGTTATTACACTTCCTATTTCAGCTTCTTTAGCTGCTCTGTTTTACTACCTATTACATTTTGTTTTCTAATCAAAAGTCGTCTTCCTTATTTTTCTAGGAAGACGACTTTTTTGTGAACAAGCCTATTTCTCATTAAAAAGCGTGTATAATAATTGGTGGATAAGTTATTTAGAGGAGTTGGCAATTTTGGAATACATCATGTTACTTTTCATCGGACTAATCGCCGGAACAGTCGGCAGCCTAGTTGGGCTTGGAGGCGGAATTATTATTGTTCCGTTATTAATTGGATTACACAGTTTATCACCACAACTTGCAGTAGGGACTTCCATGGTAACAGTCGTTTTCACAGGACTATCTTCCACCCTTACTTACATGAAGCATAAGCGAGTAGATTATAAAAGTGGACTTATTTTATTTATCGGAAGCGGCCCTGGTGGTATTATCGGATCATGGGCAAATAAATTTTTAAACCAAGACACATTTTCTTTATACTTTGGGATTTTCCTTATATTCGTCTCAATTCTACTTATGCTTCGAGACAAATTAAAACCTCTTTCCCTCTCAAATACGTCTGTAATTAAGCGTTCTTTTACAGATAATGATGGAAATACTGTACACTACCAATTCCCACCGTTTCTTGCTATCTTTATCGCCTTTATAGTTGGGTTTATATCTGGATTATTTGGAATTGGTGGCGGTGCCTTACTTGTTCCAGCAATGATGCTTCTTTTTGCATTCCCAGCACATATTGCAGTAGCAACTTCAATGTTCATCGTATTTCTATCAGCAATTGTAAGTTCTGCAACTCACATCTCACTTGGAAATGTCAGCTGGATTTATGCATTAATCCTGATTCCAGGTGCATGGATTGGCGGAAAAATCGGGGCTTACATTAATACAAAACTAAGTGGTAACGCCGTAATTAATTTATTACGTATTACGTTGATTATTCTTGGAACTAGATTAATCATTATTTCCCTTTTATAACGTATTCTTTTTAGAATGCGTTTTTCTTATACACATG
>NZ_JBNLYE010000467.1:0-2641 GCF_050172095.1 Bacillus sp. GMs2/2 | reverse complement strand
ATCATCCATACTATTTTTTACATTTGAAAATAACATAACAAAAATTCCTTTTTCTTTATTAAAATTATTGAAAGTGTTCCAACCAGATAATACACCATGATTATGAAAATAATCTGGATATATATAAAAACTAAATGCATATTTCCGTTCTGCTGAAGGCGAAAACATTGCTTGTATACTTTGTTCAGAAAGAAGTTTTCCATTTATAATTGCTTCGTCTAACTTCTTCATATCTCCAACTGTCGTATACATCTCACCACAACCATATAGCCAATCCATGCCTAACTTCTGCGCTGGTACAAGCTCTTGATTTTTTTTCACATAACCCTTTGTAAAATTTTTATCTCCAGGTACCATATTTCCCATACCGGATTCATGCATATCTGCTTTTACAAATATGTTTTCTTTTATGTAATCTCCTAAAGGTTTTTTCGAGATATGTTCTATTATATAAGCAAGAACCATATAATTATAATCTGTATATCTCCAACCTGTTCCTGCAGGAAATTCTAAATTTTGACGTCCAATCCAATTAACTAACTGTAAACGGGAAGCAGCATTCACATTTCCTTTCGCATGTTCAGGTAAACCAGAGGTATGGGTTAACAAATGATATAGTGTAATATTTTTATTCTCCGGAAATGAAGGAATATATTTATTTACATTATCTTGAATATTCAATTTACCTTGTTCTTGCAACTGTAAAATAGATGTGGCAACAACTGTTTTCGTAATAGAACCAATACGATATTTTGTTTGAGGCGTATTTTCTATTTTATTTTGAACATCAGCATACCCATATCCTTTATTCAATATAACACGCTCTTTATCTGTTACCAAAACTGTTCCATTAAATTGCTTTCCGACTAAATATTGATCTAATTTTTGAGATATGCTAGCATAATCAATTTGTTGCTCTTCTTTTTCTTCTATATTCCCTTGTACTTCTGATTCAATAGTAGGATTCACTTTAGTTGTTAATACAGTGTTTTCCTTTATATTGGGGCTAACAAGAAAATAGTATACTCCGCCGCCAACTATAGCAGACAGTGAAGCCATCACCATTACTTTTTTTATCATATTGATCCTCCATAATTCCTTCACTAAAAATTGTCCCCCTATTCTATTATCAAACAATAAAAAAAAATCGCAACAATTTGTTGCGAAAAATTACATTTTTTCTTTTCTATACACACATACTTGATTCTTCCCATTTTTTTTCGCTTCATATAATGCAATGTCCGCTCGTTGCATTAATTCTTCTCTTGTAGTTCCTTGTTCATATAACGCAACTCCAAAGCTAGCTGTTAGCTTCGAAATTCCAGTGAATTGCTTTGTTTCAATGAAGAATCGTAATGACTCCGCAACTTGAAATGCTTCCTTTTCTACTGTATTTGTCACTAATATAATGAATTCTTCTCCTCCCCATCTTGCAAATACATGTTGTTGCTCCACTTTAGATTTCATAAGCTCTGCAAGTTGTATTAATGCCAAATCACCAAAATCATGACCATATGTGTCATTAACCGTTTTAAAATTATCTATATCAAATAAAATGATAGCTATTTTCTCATCACTACGTATTACCTTTTCCCACTCTACCTCTAGTATTTGTTGAAACTTTAAACGATTATAAATCTCTGTCAATGAATCTACCATAGCAAGTCTTTCTTGCTCTTGATAGATTTCATCTAATTCTGTAATTTCCGTGCACTTTACAATAAATCTTGATAAATCTTCTGGCAATGGTGTCGCACGTAATAAAAAAGTGGATACTACCCCTTCATAATTTAGCATCTTAATTCTTCTACCACTTGATAAAGTATCGTCTAACCATGTGATATCATGCGTCGTCGAATAGTATCCACTTTCTCTAATAAAATGTTCAGCAAATACTAAATGTTGCTCACGATAGGCAAACAGATTTTCATATCCAAAAAAAGCTAAAAAATTTGTATTACAATCAACAATCTCATCATCTTCTACTATAAATAATAGATCATTTTGAAAATCAAACATCGTTTGAAGCAATTCCTGCTGCAAACCGACTTGCCTTACTAAAGAAAGTTGATACAAACTCTTATTCACTTCCTCTAACACTGCTTGCGGAGTTACAGGAGCTATTACAATATTACGTATTCCTAATGCAAGTACATCTGTGAATTCTTTTGTTATTTGTTGATCCCAAATGACAATGAATGTACTGTGCGGAGTATACATATTCTTTATATATTTTATTTGAGAATAATCTGTTACATACGTAATGATAATGTGTGGTTTCGTTCTTTGAAATAATAGTTCGCCCTCTTCAAAACTATTTGCTATAAACATACATTTTGGATGGATATTTTCTACCGTTTGTTGATGCTTACATCCATTTTCTATATAAAGGACATTTAACTGCAGATCTTGTAACACATTTTGGAAAACCGTATTCTCTAATAAAAAATGTAGTATGTTCATCACTAGTCTTCACTCACTTCATATATCTTGTTCTACTGAATTCCTCACAAACTTTTTTAAAAGACTGTTCTCCAATAAACTTTAATTTGTGAGAGATACATATTAACAAGCTAATTGAGAATGTTATCTTCGCTTTTCACTCTATAAATTCCTTTTTTAGTGTATGATTGTAGGAATT
>NZ_JBNLYE010000466.1:0-2645 GCF_050172095.1 Bacillus sp. GMs2/2 | reverse complement strand
TATTGTTAACCGATAAACAATAATTCTAGATAGGGGAAATTATTATGACAAATTTTGTCCATGAACAAACCTTAAAAGCTATTGAAGACTTTGTCATAACAAGAGAAAAGAAAAAATATGCATCTCAAGAGATGATAAAAGAATTAGTTAGTGAATATGAAAATATAAATAAAAATTGGACTCTAACGCAACTACATATTGTTTCGGTTATTCATGAGAGCAAACAACAAATGAATAACACTCTACTATCTATGGAACTTAATATTTCTAAAGCAACCATCTCTAAAGCTATTCGCGTTCTTATTGATAATAAAATTTTATTGACGCATCAAAATACAGATAATAAGAAGGAAATCTTTTATACTTTAACTGATAAGGGAATACAGTTAGCCATTGTTCATAAAAAATTACACAAAATTGCACATGAGCGTTACAGTGCGTTATTCCAACAATTTAATGATTCCGAGTTACAAGTTGTAACAAAATTTTTAGAAGCATGGAAACAATGTATTTAATTTTTTGTTATATTAGCTTAGAAGGTATATATGTTGGCCTTCTCATAAAAATAGAAAAACTAAGGGGTTTTAGCCCCTTAGTAAAAATTGAATTATATTAATAACTAAAATAGCCATGTTTTTTTAAACTAACTTATCAAAAAGAATAGGCATGGAAATAGGTCCACGTGTATAAAGTCCTTTTTCAACATATTTAAAATCTTCTTCTAATTTAATATTTTTCATATTATCTAAGACTACATTTACAACTATTTCAATTTCTGATTTCGCAAACGCTGCCCCTACGCAATTATGAATACCTGATCCGAATGCAAGGTGTCTTGCAGCACCACTAAATGCCTTTTTAATATCAAGATCCGGACGATAAATGTTGAATTCATCAGGTCTTTCAAATGCATTAGGGTCACGGTTCGCTGCACCAATCATACAAAATACCGTAGTTCCTTTGGATAGTTGGATACCACTTATTTCCGTATCTTTTGACAATTGACGTGGGATCAATTGCACTGGTGGATTGTAACGTAAAGTTTCTGCAATAGCTAATGGTACTAATGAACGATCGCTTAATACATCTTGCAGTTGTTTCGGTTGGTTAATTAAATTATAGATTAATAAAGCAAGAGTCTTATCACCAGGTTCTGTTGCAGCTAATAATATATTTAAAATCAATGCTAGAATATCAGTATCAGTCATAGCTATTCCTTCATATTTAGCACTGCATAATTTAGAAATTAAATCTTCCTGTGGGTTTAATCGTCGCTCTTTAATAATTGGTTCTAAATAATTAGCCAACTGTTCACTGCACCAAAGAGAATGTTTTTTTGCCTCTGGTGGTTGATTTATACTGGTAATAAACTCAGCTACACCACTATGCCATTCTCCTATCTTCTTATGATCTTTCTTATCTAATCCAATCATATCCATTGTTACATAAACAGCAAATGTTCTGCCAAAATCATTAATTAAATCTATCTTTCCATTTGGAAGGTGTGGAGATAGTAAATCTTCTGCATTCTTTTTAATTAAAGGCATTAATTTTTGTAAAGCATCTCCCATAAAACTTCTTAAAACAATTTTTCTTTTCGCTACATGCTCTTTTCCACGCATTTGTGCTAATACTGGTCCACGCATTACTGGTTCAGCACGTTCAGCTAATGATTTTGTTGTAAATGTTTCAGTATCATTCAATATATTACGGACATCTTGATATCTACTAATAAAATAGCTATCAATCTCAGGTTCATAATGTACTGGGTCATTCTGACGTAGGTATGAAAAATACTTATATGGATCTTCTTGAAATTCCTCTGTTAATATATTAACCGTTTGCATAGTATTTGACATATTACTTCCCCCTTGTAATGGATACTTACTATTTGCTAAGATATATCTTCCGATTCTTGAACCATTAAATATCCTTGATTTGGTTTCATCTTGATAGAAAAATCATTTCGAACTATCTGTTCACCAAGCTCCCATGGTTTATGATAAATAAGTACAGCTTCTTGAGCTCCTAAAATTTCAGCTCCGCCAATGAAAAATGGGAGTTCTGCAATTACATATTCTACTGCAATATTTAGCATGTCATTTGATATTTGATCAATATCTATATTAGTACCCCTTGCCCTACCTAAAATGGCTGCATGTGACATTTCTAAGCAAGCATTTCGAAAATCAGTTTCGCTTAAAAAAATATGTTCTGCTTCTGCCCTCATGCAGCTATATGCATTGTTGTCATTAAAATCAGAAAAAGTATGGATAGCATTTACATTACCACCATGCTCTTTAAGTGCCTTTTCAGCTGATCTTCTATTTCGAGATACTTCTTTCCTAACTTTTCTTTCCGCTTTACCTTTTGGAGTTCCTAGAGCCTCAAGTAAATTTGCAGCTTCTTTTCCAGCTAATAAAACACTAACATCATCAAAAGTATGTAATGCCCATTCAATGAGTCTATTAATATATTCATCAGAAAATCTACTATTAAACGGACTAATACCTATTATTGCATGCTTACTACGTTTTAATATTTCAGCACAATTAGTAGATAAGGGTTGAGAACTAAACTTTCGTACATTTCTTAACGCTATAGCATTCGTCATACAATCATCCCTTTAAATAATTTTATCAATA
>NZ_JBNLYE010000465.1:0-2689 GCF_050172095.1 Bacillus sp. GMs2/2 | reverse complement strand
TATTTGTGTCGTCTTGCTAGTTTTATTGAAAACGCTTTTATTCAGTTTTATAATAAAAGTATGTTTTATAAATCTCCAAAACAATTAAAAGGGAGATGATACAATGTTAGCTTCACCGTTTTACTTACATACATGGAAAAAGTTTATTGATGAAGGAGTCCTTGATTCGAACCGTATAAACGAAAGAATTTCAGAATCATGGTACCGATGTAAACAAGCAAATGTGAATCCTCATATGAGTAAAGGTCAGAAAATTTTGTCTTCTGTTTTTTTTCAAGAACAAAAGAAAAAGAGTGAAATTTTCCTTGATATAGCATTACCTCAAATACAAAATATGAGAAAAACCATTGATGAATTACAAATGATGGCATTATTAATCGATCCAGATGGTTATGTTCTATCGTTAAGTGGAAATAAACAAACGTTAAAGCGAGCGAAACATATTAATTTTATTGAAGGTGTAAAATGGACGGAAGCAGCTGTTGGCACAAATGCAATTGGAACAGCGCTAGAAATTGAAGAAGCTATTATGATAAGTGGTACTGAACATTATACCGTGGCATCTCATAGCTGGAGTTGTGCGGCTGCTCCCATTCATAATGATGATGGGAAATTAATTGGTGTTCTAGATTTCTCGTGTCCAATTGAATTTTCGCATCCATATATGCTCGGTATGGTAACTTCAATTGCACATGCGATAGAACGTGAATGTAGCATAAGAGTTCATCAAAATGAATTACACTTAATTCATCGTTTTTTAGATGTTATTGATAGTGATGAACAAGTAGTTATTTGTAATCATCGTGATGTTATCGTTTCTGCGAGTAAGAGCGTTCGTGAACGAATAAATAATTGGTCAAGAATGAAAGTTGAAGAGTTAATGCACCATGGATTGGAAACTAAATTAGAGATACCGGTATATAGTAATGAAAGAATGATTGGGAAATGTATGTATTTAAAGGAAAACAAACAAATGAATACATATTCTACTTTCACATTTATAAAAGGAATTACTTTTCCAGGAGTTACCGGGACAAGCAGAGCATTTCAACACACACTAGAAGAAATTAAGCTTGTTTCACCGACTGATGCTAGTGTGTATGTATGTGGTGAGACAGGAGTAGGAAAGGAATATGTCGCGAGAGCGATTCATGAAAATAGTCCAAGAAAAGACGGGCCCTTTATAGCTGTTAACTGCGGTTCTTTGCCTAAAGAATTAATGGAAAGTGAATTGTTCGGTTATGCTGAAGGTGCATTTACAGGTGCGCGGCGCCGAGGGTATAAAGGGAAATTTGAACAAGCAAACGGAGGAACATTATTTTTAGATGAAATTGGTGAAGTACCACCAGAGATGCAAGTAGCATTATTGCGTGTTTTACAAGAACGCACAATAACTCCAATTGGGAGTTCAAAATTGGTACCAGTAAATATTCGTATTATTACTGCCACACATAAAGATTTACTACGGTTAGTAGAAGAAGGGAAATTCCGTCAAGATTTATATTATCGTTTGCACGTTTATCCGTTATATGTTCCATCGTTAATAGAAAGAAAAGAGGATATCCCATATTTTATACAACACTTTTGCGAACGGAAGAATTGGAATGTTGTATTTCCAAAGAGTATATACAATCAATTTTTACAACATACATGGCCCGGAAATATTCGGGAACTAGTAAATGTATTAGAACGTATTTACATTTTGTCGCAAGGACGGGAAATATGCGAAAAACAAGTCGTTTTTTTGATACAAACAATGATGGGAAATCAAGAACAACTTGAGTTGCAAGCTGAAAATAAAACAGAACATACATTACATTTTCGCGAAAAAATACAGCGTGATAGCATGATTGAAGCATTACAAAAGACAAATGGAAATGTTTCGTTAGCTGCAAAACTATTAAATGTACCCCGTAGTACATTTTATAAACGAATGCAAAAATATAAGTTATAAAGTAGATTTTTGCAATCTACTTTTTCTTTGTGGGCTCATGTTCTGTCGGAATGTGCGCTTACCGGGGAAATAATAGAATTGTTAGAAGGGAAATTTCCTAATGGAGGTTAGTGTGTGAAGTACATTGAAATTGGAATCGGGAATAGGTGGTTTGTTCGAACGGAAACTGAAAATAAAGATGGGACTGAATTTGAAGAACGAGGTATTATAAAACCTATTTATTTTGAGTCATTATACGTACGTATTTGGTTTCGGAAAACTTGTTTTATTTTTGATACGAAAGAGGGTTTTAAGAAAGATAAGAAGAGAAGGGTTGAATATAAATTTATTGTTGGAATTGTAAGTAGACTGAATAAAGAAAAAGTGGGCTAACATGCGTAGTTATATTGGGCAGGAAATTCTTTTGACTTATATCAAATTCATGAAAAGCACATTTACTAAATATAAATTGTTAATAAAACCGCTAAGAAAACTTAGCGGTTTCTTTTTAAAAAGGGAGGGTTTGCGTATGAATAGGATCGTAACTGTTTTACTTGCAATTATTATAATGGGGTATTCCATTTATAGTTGGAATGATACTTCGGAACTGAGTATGCTAATTTTACAAACGCTTTTAGGGTCTATGTTAGTTAGCTTAGGCGTGCAAAATTTAAAAAATAACGGAAAAGAAAATAGAAGTATAGGAATTGCTTTACTACTCGTGGCTTTGTTTTTAATTGTTGTATCTTTAATAAA
>NZ_JBNLYE010000464.1:0-2699 GCF_050172095.1 Bacillus sp. GMs2/2 | reverse complement strand
TGCTCCACCCTGAATTGGATCGACGATGAAATGATCGTGCCATTTTCCATCAAGAATTTCTTGAGCAGCTTCTGCGATCGCGCCACCCTTGTTCAATTCCAATCTTCCTACATCTGTATTAGCAAGCGCTGCTGCTTTTTTTACAATTGCGAACGCTCTAATTAAACTTTCATGAATTTTATACCCTGTAATCGGGAAATTTTCAACAGCGCGTAAAGTCTGAATTCCGTAATATGCCTCAATAGGTAATTCCTTTCCTCCCAAAAAATCATTCTCCACTCGCACGTTCTTGTTTGTCATTGCCATTTTAATTTCTCCCCCATATTAAATGTAAAACCTAAATAAATCATATGAAGTCATTACCAATCCTTATCAGATTTTATTGTTAAATCGTAGACTAAAGGCTCTTCAATAATTTTTTTAATCTCTTCTAATTTATTAGTTTTCCCAAGCGCCCACATCAATTTTGCTATGATGGCTTCCGTATTCATATCTCCAGACAATATTACTTGATGTTGTGCCACTTTCCGTCCTACTTCATAGAGAAGTATGTCTTCTCCTTCTTCCAGGCATTGAGTAGTAATCACTACAGCAATCCCCATTTCAGTCAACTCTTGAATTTTCGAAAGCAAGTTCCTTCCTTCAAAAGGTAATCCACCGTTACCAAAACTTTCAATAATAATCCCTTTATACAAATCTTTTAAACAATCAAATATCTCTGGTTTTGTACCTGGATACAATTTCATAAGAAAAACATCCGTACATAAATTAGTATTTATTGAAAGTTCATTATGGGAGGACGTTGGCTTCCAATGATATTTCACTTCATCTTCATTTACCTCAGCAACATATGGATAATTCACACTTTCAAATGCATCATAACTTTTTGTTCGCATTTTAACTGCTCTCGTCCCAATAATCACCCTACTATCAAAAACAATAAACACACCGCCAACATCCTCACAGGCAAATCTAAGAGCATCAGCTACATTTTTCTTTGCGTCTGTCTTTTTAAAACTAATAGGTACTTGTGAACCTGTTAAAACAACTGGTTTTCTTAAACCTTGCAGCATATAAGATAACGCGGAAGATGTATAAGCTAACGTATCCGTTCCATGTGTAATCACAAACCCGTCATAGTCATCATAGTGATTAAAAACAGCATTAGCTATTTCTTTCCAGTGCTCAGGTTGCATATTGGTACTATCAATATTCATTAAGATTTTGCAATCTATTTCTAAGTTTCGAGAAGACTTCGAAAAATAATTCAATAATTCCTCAGCGGACAATCCTGGAACAAGCCCCTCATTCCCCTCCACAGATGCAATTGTCCCACCAGTTGCAAGTAATAAAATTTTCTTCATACACAACCCCTCCATAAAATAAACAACGATATATCGTTCGCGTAATGCGTATTTATATTTATCATTATAGAACTTAATTTGAATTAATCAAGATTTTGTATTCAATACGCGTACTTTTTTTCTATTCTTGATTCTTTTTCTATGTTATAATTAATTTAATAAAATTAGATGAGGTATGAGACGAATGCTGGAACGTTTATCTAAATTAAGAAAAAATCAAAAATGGTCCTTACAAGAGACAGCAGATCGACTTGGGATTGCGAAAAGCACCTATGCTGGTTATGAAAATGGTTATAGATTACCTTCATTACAATCTTTATCTAAAATAGCCGATTTATTTGATACATCTGTAGATTATATATTAGGTCGAATTGAACATTCACATCAAAACAAAGATGTAATTGATATTACAAGACTCCTAAACGATTCAGATGCAACACTTTTAGTAGATGGAGAAGCACTGTCAACAGAAGAGATAATAGATTTTATTGCTTTTGTGAGAAGTAAACGAGAACTAAGTTCCAAGAGAATAGAAAATATTGAACCAACATGTAAAAGTTAATTCAATAAAAAACGAAGACACTGCACTCTTTAAACTTAGAAATACTTAGACAATTAATTTGTAAACGGTTTATATAATGGATTCTTAGCAGCTGGCCTCATTTGGGGACTTATACTTGGAAACAATCCCATTGGTTATATGATTCAATTATTTTTCATCATTTGTGTGGGGTAGCAGCTATTTTCGGAGGTCTCACATCCAATAAATCAATTATCATGAAACAAGGACTTCTCGCTATTTTAGCGTTGCTTGCCCTTTTATCTGTCATATAGAACTAAAGCTTTTCAATAAAGGAACTCACGTTCGAATAATACGCCATTCTTTCTGTAGATTTATAAGAAAGAATCGCGTTTTTGTATGTCTATTTCTGTATCGAGAGAATTTGAAAGTATAACAGAATTCAAACAAGAATTAGCAAAGTATATCAAGTACTATAATCATGAAAGAATCAAGGAAAAATAAAAGGGAATGAATCCGGTATTGTACTAGGCTCATTCCCTAGAGGCTACTTAACAAACCGACCTTTCTAACTTTCGGGGACACAGTCTATTTGAAGTGCTACAAGCAACGAATTTACTATTTTAAAGTTAAGTGTTTAACCTTGAAGTACTTAATTCCTTTTTCCAGACAAAGCATACATTATATCTTGATGCTTTATTGTCCTCTTATAATTATGTGGTATCGGGAATTTGTTTCGTTGTTCTTTTATTATAATTATGATTACTATAAGTGATAAAGCTACAGGTATAAAAACGATTAACAAAGCATCTTAA
>NZ_JBNLYE010000463.1:0-2704 GCF_050172095.1 Bacillus sp. GMs2/2 | reverse complement strand
ATTTTGTCTATATAGCAGAACAACGAAATTACAATTAATTACTTCAATGCAATGGGTTGTTGTTGTGTCACACAATGAATCATACCGCCGTTTTTATACAACTCTCTCACATCAATACCGACTACTTTACGATCTGGGTATAACTTCTGAATCGTATCGTTTGCGATTTTATCATTCGGATCATTATAATTAGGCACTAATACAACTGTATTTCCGATATAATAATTGATATACGACCCCTTATAATCGAGAGTTTTTCCATTTTCTAAAGCAACCTTTTCTTTACTAAGCGGCAAGTATTCATACTTATATTTCTGTCCTGAAGCATTTTTTGCATCTAACAATGTATCCATATCTTTATTAGATAAACCCCATTCGGCTAGGTCATCTTCTTTCATCGTTACAATGGTAGATTTATTATGGAATTTAGCAAATCCATCAATATGAAAGTCCGTAATATCTAAATTAGGTACTCCGTCTAACCAAATAAAGTTTGATACCCCAAGGTCACTTATATATTTTTCAATTTCCTTTTCTGATAAATCAGGATTTCTATTTTTATTCGTTACTGCACTTCGAGTTAATAAAGCAGTCCCATTGCTGTCTAATTCAATTGCACCGCCTTCAAGGACAAATCCCCCCCAATCAACTCTTTCAATTCCTGATTGTTTACTAACATTCTTACGTATTTGAGCATCATTTTTATACGGTGTTTTCTTCCCCCAACCATTAAATGCTGGATCTAATATTTTGAGATTTTTATTGCTGTCATAAACAAAAATTGGTCCACTGTCCCTTGCCCATACATCATCAGTAGGCGCGATAAAGAAATCAATCTTCTCCATATTTAGCCCTTCATCTGTTAAAAGGTTATTGATTCTTTCTTTTTCTTCCTGGTCATATGCAACAATGTGGACTTTCTCACCCTCAGTTAAAGCACTTGCCATCTTAACCCAAATAGGTTCAACTTCCTTCTTATACTCTTCACCATATGTGTATTCATGTGGCCATTGCAGCCATGTACCTTCATGTTTATCTTTTTCATCTGGCATCGTATATTTCCCAGCATTTTTCTGTACCTCTACTTTTTCCCCTTCTTTCCCTTTAACATTTTCATTGTTACCCTCAAAAGAGCATCCACTAATAATCGTTGTAGATAATGTAGCTATTAAACAAAACTTTATTGCTTTTTTCATTTTTTCAACCTCCTGTTCTTGTCTTCAATAATGTAAAGCTTCACATAGTGTGAAGCTCAAGCTTTTTTATCAATGTAAAAATTACCAATTTTTCTTTGCATTACTTAACATTTAACTACCTATTTAGATTTATTCATATACAAATCACCTTTCTTACCTATTTATCCCGCTATTTATGGGCAGTAAGACCCCCCACCTCAAAATTCAGCGGAAGCAAAGAAGTTAGGTGAGGGCCCTGCTGCCCGTAAAAGCCAGATTGATGAGGGCTTCTACTCAGTGGGGGATGAACAAAGCCTCTCCACTGATTAAAGTTTCACTTTATTCAGTAAGTAAAACTTTACAAAATAAAAAAATCGGTATTGATAATTACATATCAATACCGATTTTTTATAATTATTTTCCTTCTATTAAATCATTCGCCATTTTCCTAAATTCTTGATTAAATGCATCATTCATACCATTTTGGACGTTAGAAAATAATATGACAAACGTTCGTTTATCCCAGTTAAAATTATTAAATGTGTTCCAACCAGCTAATACACCGTGGTTATGATAATAATCTGGATAAATATAGAAACTAAATCCATATTTTCTTGCAGGTGATGCAGAAAACATATCTGATACACTTTGTTTAGAAAGTAGTTTACCATCCATAATAGCTTCATCTAACTTT
This sequence comes from Bacillus sp. GMs2/2, assembly GCF_050172095.1. Lineage (NCBI taxonomy): Bacteria > Bacillati > Bacillota > Bacilli > Caryophanales > Bacillaceae > Bacillus > Bacillus sp. GMs2/2. The sequence goes on along the minus strand of NZ_JBNLYE010000463.1, from coordinate 835 downwards.
TTCATATCTTCAACAGTCGTATACATTTCACCACAACCATACAGCCAGTTCATTTTTAAGCGAGGTGTGGCTATTAACTTATTATCTTTTTTCGTATACCCTTCTGCTAAGAAAATATCTTCTGGGAGTGTTGCACCTATTCCAGATTCATTCATTCCAACAGGAGTCAAAATATTTTCTTTCACATATTCAGCAAGTGGTTTATTTGATATTTTTTCTACAATATATGCAAGCACCATATAATTATAATCTGTATATTTCCATCCTGTCCCTGCTGGAAATTGTAACGTTTGTGCCCCAATCCACGTTACTAACTTTAACCGTGATGCTGCGTCAACACTACCTTGTCCCTGTTCTGGTAATCCAGACGTATGTGTTAACAAGTTTCGTAACGTAATATTTTTATCTGCTGGAAACGATGGGATATATTTATTTACATTGTCTTCAATGTTCAACTTCCCTTTTTCTTTTAGTTGCATAATAGATATTGCAACAACTGTTTTCGTAATAGAACCAATGCGATATTTCGTTCTTGGCGTTGTTAATACTTGATCTTTCACATTCGCATAACCGTAGCCTTTTCGTAAAATGACATGATCTTTACTTGCTACAAGAACACTCCCATTAAATCCTTTATCTTTTAAGTACTGATCTAGTTTTCCAGCTGCAATTTCATAACGCTTTTTCTCATTCGCATCAATTTCCTGCTTAACATCTTTTTGCTTACTATTTACATTAGAAAATGCCTTTGTATCATATTTTTTCCCTTTATTTGCATGTATTAGTGTAACAACACTTCCACAAAAAACTGCAAAAATAAACAAAACGATTAACC
>NZ_JBNLYE010000462.1:0-2705 GCF_050172095.1 Bacillus sp. GMs2/2 | reverse complement strand
TCAGACTAAATAAATATAGTAAAGTGAAATTTTAATGAGTGGGGGTTTAATTCATCCCCCACCTAACTTCTTTGCTTTCGCTGAATTTTGAGATGGGAGTCTTACTGCTCGGAAAATAGTGGGATAAACGTTTCCTCGTTACTTCAATCTATTTAGAAATTCCATTTATTTTTCTATCAAATTATAAACCTTATCATCTTCAAAAGGTGTTACAGGTAATACCCAAATACTACACTTCATCATTTGACCACTTTATATTCCAAATCTATTTCCTTTTATAGTACAAGCATACACGCCAATTGTGATTCATCTTCATAAACTACTATGTGGTTTAAATTTATTAAGAATAGGAGGTAATATTTTGGGTTCATACTATCATTCTTCAAACTCGTATAAAAAATGCTCATGCAAATCTTCTTCCAGTTCAAATAAAAAATGTTCATGTGACCATTCACATAAACGAAGCTGTCCTGCATACGGAACTTTTTGGCAAACTGAATTTATAACTGTTCCTTTTGGCGATCCTTTTCCATTTAATCACGTTGGACCTTTAGCAGGAGGTGTTTCCTTACTAAATCCTACTACTATACACTTTAGACAAGCTGGTGATTATAGAGTTTCGTTCATTTCCAGTATTAATACTACTTTAAATCCTGTATTTCCACATATCCCAGTCATAACTATATTTTTAAATAACAATCCACTTGCTGATAGTCAAGGTGACTTCGCTATTCAAATGAATACTTCATCAAATAACGAATGTCTTCAACTCGTTGGCGAAACAATTGTTACAGTGCCTGCTAATTCAACTCTTCAACTTAGAAATAATAGTGGTTTTAATCGTCAAAGTATTGTAACTTGTGACAATGGTATAAATTCAGTTGAATTAACAGTTACAAAACTAAGTTAAAATTATTTCTTCACATTCAGATGCTATTTCAGCATCTTTTTTTATTGAATAACAGTTTTTTCAACTTTTATTATCTCTCCCCACATAAAAAAGTGCAGAATTCTTTCTAACACAAGATTTCTGCACTTTTTATTATACTTATTTATTCTTCCTTATTTCTCTACATAAACCGACTTAACAATCGTACGATTATATGGTTTTCCTTCTTTATTCATCCCTTTTATATCCATCGTAACGTTATATACTCCCGGTTGTTTTATATCTTTCAAAGCACCTGTAAATGTATTCGTATTAACATTTTGTAATTCATTAAATTCAGAGACTAACTTACCTTCTTTATTAACGACTCTTACTGTTATGGAAAGATCCCCTTTCATTTCAGGTGCTACAGGTGATTTTTTCAGTTTATACTCAGGTTGATTTATTTTAACTTTTGTAGGCATTCGAAGAACAAATGGTGCGTCATCCTTGTAATCGCTTACAACTAAATATGCATCTTTCGACTGCTTCGCCATCATTTTGATTTTCCATTCGCCTACTTCTAATTTATCAAACTTAAACGTTCTAATTGTCGCCCCATTAAAAAAAGATTCGCCTTCACCAGTAGTTATAGCGCTATCTTTATTTGCATAGATTTTTCCTTTTGGAGATACCATTTGTACTTCTACATCAGAAGAAGCAGTTAGTATAGAAACGATTCCTTCCGCTTTTTTATCAACTGTAACGGTTTGCTCTATCCACTGATTTTGTGGTAATTCGCCTCCTAAAATATTTTGATTTGAAGTTGTATTTAATTGTTCTAGATCTCCATTTGAACTAGTGCTGGATGCTACTAAAGCTGGTAATCCCACATTTGTCGTACGTAAATATGGTTCAATTCGTGCAAAAACAGCTGATCCTTTTCTTATATTGTCATGATCAAATCTGGAATCTGTAAATAAATGTGTACCGTACGATAGCTTCGCACTCCATTCATTTACTAGTCCATCATTTGAACCGTACGATGATAAATATAACCCACCCATAGATAATGCAGAAAATGTTGGCCCCCAGCTAGTTCCAGTAGCCGTATAGTAACGGTTTAATTTAGCTGCTGGGTTGTTATCTATTATTGAACGAAACTTTGCCATTTCACCTATTTGTAACGAATACGTACCATCATCTTTTTGACCTAATATAGAAGCAAGCCACCCTGCCCACCAACTATATGACAAATCTGCTAAATTTGAGCCGTGATGCGGTGTAGCAAGTGTAATAACATTTCCAACAAATCGATTCGCACCATATTCAACTAATGCGGCTTGTGTATCAATACCACCTTTACTATGCGCTACAATATTAACTTTTTTACCGAAATGATTATATATTTCTTCAAGTTTTTGTGCTAACAACTTTCCGTTATCCCACTGACTAGCCGAACCTTTCCCTGCAGCATCATACAATTGTATAAACACTGTTTGATAGCCTGCTTTTAAAGCATAATCATACATATCATTTATATCATGATATACTGTCTTTCCATACCAACTATCAGCATTACCATTTCTTCCTTGTACAAAGAGAATTGGCGGTTTATTCTCATCATAATTAGCAGGTTTTTGGCCTAAAAACCATTCTCCAGGTGTGAATACTTCTGTATCAGGAAACCCCTTTCCAAGCTCTTTTATAACTTCTGCCTGTACATTTGTGCTAATCGTTGGAGCCATGATAAAAAATACAATTAGTAAGGCCACACATCTTCTCATCAGTCGCATATTACTCCCCCTATTTTTTTGAAAGAAGGTGTTCTTTATAA
>NZ_JBNLYE010000461.1:0-2722 GCF_050172095.1 Bacillus sp. GMs2/2 | reverse complement strand
TATTTCACCCTGCATAAAAAAATATTTCTCAACATTTTATTTGTTGAAAAAGATTGAATATTCGTATTATAACGAATATTATGTTGTTATCGGCAAAAAACGATAATTTGCAGACACTGGGGAGGAAATACATTGAAAAAGAAAAAGAAAAAGAAATTAAAACCATTAGCGGTATTAACAACAGCAGCAGTACTAAGTAGTACGTTTACTTTTGGAGGTCACGCAGCGTATGCTGAGACACCAACATCATCTCTACCAATAGATGAGCACTTAATACCGGAGGAGCGTTTGGCTGAAGCGCTAAAACAACGGGGGGTAATTGATCAATCTGCATCACAAGCTGAGACTTCAAAGGCTGTCGAAAAATATGTTGAGAAAAAGAAAGGGGAAAACCCTGGGAAAGAAATCTTAACAGGAGATAGTCTTACGCAAGAAGCCTCTGACTTTATGAAAAAAGTAAAAGATGCAAAAATGAGGGAAAATGAACAGGCGCAGCAGCCTGAAGTAGGCCCAGTAGCTGGACAAGGTGCAGCATTGAACCCTGGGAAATTAAATGGAAAAGTACCTACTACATCAGCGAAGCAAGAAGAATACAATGGAGCTGTTCGAAAAGATAAAGTACTTGTTTTACTTGTAGAATTTAGCGATTTTAAGCATAACAATATTGATCAAGAGCCAGGATACATGTATTCTAAGGACTTTAATCGTGAACATTATCAAAAAATGTTATTTGGTGATGAACCATTTACTTTATTTGATGGATCGAAAATTAACACATTTAAGCAATATTATGAAGAACAATCTGGTGGTAGCTATACAGTTGATGGGACTGTAACAGAATGGCTTACTGTTCCAGGAAAAGCATCAGATTATGGTGCTGATGCGGGTACTGGGCATGATAACAAGGGGCCTTTAGGACCAAAAGATTTTGTGAAAGAAGCATTAAAAGCAGCGGTAGCAAAAGGAATCAATTTAGCAGACTATGACCAATTTGATCAATACGATCAAGATGGTGATGGAAATAAAAATGAGCCAGATGGCATTATTGATCATTTAATGGTTGTACATGCTGGCGTTGGTCAAGAAGCTGGCGGCGGTAAATTGAAAGATGATGCGATTTGGTCACATCGTTCAAAACTAGGTTCAAAACCATATGCAATTGATGGCACGAAATCTTCTGTTTCGAACTGGGGCGGAAAGATGGCTGCATATGATTATACAATCGAGCCTGAAGACGGAGCAGTTGGTGTGTTTGCACATGAGTATGGCCATGATTTAGGCTTACCAGATGAATATGATACAAAGTACTCAGGACAAGGTGAACCTGTTGAGTCATGGTCTATTATGAGTGGTGGTAGCTGGGCTGGAAAAATTGCAGGAACAGAGCCAACGAGTTTCTCGCCACAAAATAAAGAGTTTTTCCAAAAGAATATGAAGGGGAACTGGGCGAATATTCTTGAAGTAGATTATGACAAACTTAGCAAAGGAATCGGTGTTGCAACATATGTAGATCAAAGTACTACAAAATCTAAACGACCTGGAATTGTTCGTGTTAACTTGCCGGACAAAGATATAAAAAATATCGAATCAGCGTTTGGTAAGAAGTTCTATTACAGTACAAAAGGAAATGACATTCATACAACACTTGAGACACCAGTATTTGACTTAACAAATGCAAAGGATGCTAAGTTCGATTATAAGGCATTTTACGAACTTGAAGCGAAGTATGATTTCCTTGACGTATATGCGATTGCAGAAGATGGAACGAAGACACGCATTGATAGAATGGGCGAAAAAGATATAAAAGGCGGCGCGGATACAACTGATGGTAAGTGGGTTGATAAATCATACGATTTAAGCCAATTCAAAGGAAAAAAAGTAAAACTGCAATTTGAGTACTTAACAGATATTGCAGTAGCTTATAAAGGATTTGCGTTAGATAATGCAGCCTTAACTGTAGATGGAAAAGTTGTTTTCTCTGATGATGCAGAAGGTCAGCCTGCAATGACGTTAAAAGGCTTTACTGTGTCTAACGGATTTGAACAGAAAAAACATAATTACTATGTAGAGTGGAGAAATTACGCTGGTTCTGACACTGCGTTACAATATGCACGTGGCCCAGTATTTAATACAGGAATGGTTGTATGGTATGCGGATCAAAGCTTTACAGATAACTGGGTAGGCGTTCATCCAGGTGAAGGGTTCTTAGGAGTAGTAGATTCTCATCCAGAGGCAATTGTAGGGACATTAAACGGACAACCTACTGTGAAGAGCAGTACGCGTTATCAAATTGCCGATGCGGCATTCTCATTTGATCAAACGCCAGCATGGAAAGTAAATTCACCAACACGCGGTATCTTTGATTATAAAGGATTACCAGGAGTGGCAAAATTTGATGATTCTAAGCAATACATCAACAGCGTTATTCCTGATGCAGGACGTAAGTTACCGAAGCTAGGACTGAAGTTTGAAGTGGTAGGCCAAGCTGAAGACAAGTCTGCAGGTGCAGTTTGGCTTCATCGATAAAATAAGGTAAAAAGAAGAGAAGCTGCGATAAGTCGGTGAAACTGACTGATTGCAGCTTTTTTCTTCTTGTGAAAAAACTCGCTGTTTTTTATGTACTTATTGGAAAAATATGAAGTTTCTTTGATACATAAAATGCTCCGTCTGTCCAATTATAGAAGCTATTTTGGACGTAAGAAATTTGTAAGTAATGAGTAAG
>NZ_JBNLYE010000460.1:0-2739 GCF_050172095.1 Bacillus sp. GMs2/2 | reverse complement strand
ATAGTGGAAAATTAAAAGCGGATTTAGAAAAGTTGTATGCGGATATTGTAAAGAATCAAAATGAGGTAGATGGATTATTAGGAAATTTGAAAGCTTTTCGCGATAGAATGGCGAAAGATACAAATAGTTTCAAAGAGGATACAAATCAGTTAACAGCGATATTGGCAAGTACGAATGCTGGTATTCCAGCTCTAGAGCAACAAATAAATACATATAACGATTCGATTAAAAAGAGTAATGATATGGTCATTGCTGGTGGCGTACTTTGCGTAGCTCTAATAACATGTCTTGCTGGCGGGCCGATGATTGCGGTTGCGAAAAAAGATATCGCAAATGCAGAAAGAGAAATCGCCAATTTAAAAGATAGAATTTCAGGAGCACAAGCAGAAGTCGTAATTTTGACTGATGTAAAAAATAAAACAACAAACATGACAGAAACAATTGATGCAGCAATTACAGCACTACAAAACATATCAAATCAATGGTATACAGTAGGTGCAAAGTATAATAATTTATTACAAAACGTAAAAGGAATTAGTCCGAAAGAGTTTACGTTTATAAAAGAAGATTTACATACAGCGAAAGATAGCTGGAAAGATGTAAAGGATTATACAGAAAAATTACATGAAGGTGTGGCAAAGTAAACAGTGGACTAGTTCTGCTGTTTATTTTTCATCCTGTTTTTTGTGAGAGTTGAGCTTGCAATTATATATAAGTTTGTCATGTGTTTTATCAATGTGGCTATTGGGTAATAGTTAATCAAATTGATACGAATAACCTAAATAAATTTCTGATCAAGTCTTTTATATGTAATGTTTTAATGAAAAAAGCTATACTGTAAGCAAAACTAAAAATTGGAGAGGAAATACTACAACATGGAAAATTATCTATTATTTATCCTTACAGCAATGTTAATCATAATCATGCCTGGTCCTGGTTTTGCACTAGTTACAAAAAATACTATCTCGCATGGTAAAAATGGCGGGATAAAGACTGTTTTAGGAACGATATCTGGAATGATGATTCATACAATAATGGCTACGTTAGGACTTTCTGCTATCTTAATGAAATTTGCTATGTTATTTACATTTATAAAATATGCTGGGGCTGTTTATTTAATTTATTTAGCTGTAAAGTCAATTAAAAGTGCCTTACATAAAAAAGAAGATATGTCAGGTTCAGCAGAAATGGACTCTAAGGATATTGGGGCAATTAAAAGCTTTAGACAAGGATTTACTACGGCAATTTTAAATCCAAAAACCGCTGTATTTTTCCTTAGTTTTTTACCCCAATTTATTGTGAGTAATCAAAATCATTTCCTCCAATTTCTTTTATTAGGAGTCACATTTACGACTTTGACAGCAATATGGTATTTACTTTACATCTCACTCATACGTCAATTAAGAACTTTTTTAAGAAAAGAAAGAGTGAACCGTACAATAGAGGGTATTACAGGCGCCGTATTATTAGTATTTGGAGTTAGATTGTTTTTCCAAAAATAAATATGTAGATAAAACGAGAAATAAAAAAGTTGATTATTTCTCGTTGTATTCTTTAAAATCTGCAACAGAATCAGGATTTCCCCTCAAAGTATAAATTCCAAGAGGAACCGTTTTTTTATTTACTTATATACGTACAGCTGTACCACTGACAGCAACCATTAACATTCCATCACGAACAACTTCGTAATCTACGTCAATACCAACGATAGCGTTCGCACCTTTTTCTTTTGCAAGTTCTTTCATTTCGCCCATTGCAATATCACGAGCGTCTTTTAGTTTACTTTCGTAAGCACCAACACGGCCACCGACAACATCACGAACGGAAGCGAATAAATCGCGGACAATATTTGCACCCATAATAGCTTCACCATTTACAATATCAATATACTCAATAATCTCTTTACCTTGAATTCCAGAAGTTGTTGTTACAATCATGACTGACACTCTCCTAATATTTTATAATTTTTGATTAGCTTTCTTATGTCATAGAAAAAGTAGTTCTGGTGCCAAAAATGCTTGATAGAAACATAGAATATTTTTGGCATCAGAAACAAGTCTAGTTTCTTACAGAATGAAAGCAAGGCAATTGTTTAACATATGTATCGCTATAACATATGCAATGGATCTTTTAGAAATAAGATAAGCCGCAGTAAGTATCAACGATCCAGGTAAATAAATAGCAATATCTGAAAGTTGGTTCGTATGAAGAAGTGTAAAAATCATAATCGAAATGATAGATGCAATAGCAGTACCAATATGGTAAGAAAAACGATTTATTAATATGTGGCGAAACACAATTTCTTCAAGTATTGGACCCAGAATACCAAATACAAGCAATGTAAATACAAGCGGTACCTCTGCACCCGTTTCAAGGAGCTGCTCTTGGTTCTCTGGTTGACCAGTTGCTAGAAAATACATAACACACTGTTCCACAATTAACGTAAATAAAACTACCATAGGAATACTTACTATTTTCAAAATTGTCTTCTCTTTAAAATAAGTAAAACTTTCAATAATTTCTTTCCTAAAGCAAATGATTCCTACAATAGCAGGTACAGTAAAACCGATGGCACTAAGAACAAATTCTGATTCAACTAAATTGACATTAGCTAAAAGTGATATGCCAAATAGTATGTACAAGCCAATTTGAAATGGTACAAACAGTGTAAAGATTATTAGCATAATGATTTCTTTTTTATTCATTTTTATAAAGTTCACTGTATTGCCCCCATAATTA
>NZ_JBNLYE010000459.1:0-2741 GCF_050172095.1 Bacillus sp. GMs2/2 | reverse complement strand
CCCTTGGTTTAGCAAATGTTTTTTTGTAAATAATATATTTGTTAAACCATTAATTAAGGGGGACTAGTATGCCGCAGGATCGAAAAGAAGAAGTGCAAAACGATACATATGAAGGAAAAGAGGTTATGCCAGATAATCCACAATATCTACCGCGTCACGTGCAAATGGAGCTGCCTCCCGAATTTTCTATAAATCCTCTTTTTGCCCGCAAAGGAGAATCAGTCGTTCCGCGCTTTCACATGCCTGATGAAGGCATGTTACCAGAAACAGCGTATCAAATCGTCCATGATGAAATGACTCTTGATGGCAATGCACGCTTGAATCTTGCAACATTCGTTAGTACATGGATGGAACCTACCGCAGAGCACTTATATGCTAAATCATTTGATAAGAACATAATTGATAAGGACGAATATCCACAGACAGCTGAAATTGAGGAGCGGTGTGTCCGCATTTTAGCCAACCTCTGGCATTCCCCCAGCCCCCTTACAACTATGGGCGTTTCAACAACTGGATCGTCGGAAGCCTGTATGCTCGGGGGGCTTGCGTTAAAGAGACGCTGGCAAAATGCACGAAAAAGAGAGGGTAAGCCGGTGGATCGGCCTAATATTGTGTTTAGTTCTGCTGTTCAAGTCGTTTGGGAAAAATTTGCGAACTATTGGGAGGTTGAACCACGCTATGTGAAGGTTAGCCCTGAGCATCCCCGATTAGATCCTCAAGGGGTCCTTGCAGCCGTGGATGAAAATACGATTGGTGTGGTACCGATTCTCGGTGAGACTTATACCGGACTTTACGAACCGGTTGCCGCCATTGCAAAAGCGTTGGACGATTTACAGGAGAGGACGGGACTCGACATTCCTATGCATGTAGATGCGGCTTCGGGCGGATTTATAGCACCGTTTCTTCAACCAGATTTAGTCTGGGATTTTCAGTTGCCGAGGGTGAAGTCCATCAATGTATCGGGACATAAATATGGATTAGTCTATCCTGGCTTGGGTTGGATAATTTGGCGGGAAGCTGATGATCTCCCCGATGATTTAATCTTCCGCGTCTCCTATTTAGGCGGAAACATGCCGACTTTTGCCCTGAATTTTTCACGTCCTGGCGCACAAGTGCTCCTACAATATTACAATTACCTGCGTTTGGGGAAAAGTGGGTACTATGATGTCCAAAGGGCTTCTCAGAAGGTCGCTCTTTTTCTTAGCAAGGCAATTCAGGAGATGGAACCGTTCGAACTTTTGTCCGATGGTTCGGATATTCCGGTTTTCGCTTGGCAACTGAAAAAAGGTTACACATTAAACTGGAACCTTTATGATTTATCTCGACAATTGCGTGTGTTCGGCTGGCAAGTACCCGCATATCCATTGCCTCCAGACCTAGAAGCAGTGACGATTATGCGCGTTGTGGTTCGAAACGGGTTTTCTATGGATCTCGCGCATTTATTTTTGAGGAACCTCAAACAGGCCGTTGCCTTTCTGGATTCCTTGGATGGACCTATGCCACATGATACGAAATGTGATAATGGGTTTCATCACTAATTGGGGAGCAGCTCTCGTCGTCGTTAAGTTGAGCTCAACACTCATAACTTTTCGAGCTATCGACTGGGAAGAGGTACAGAAAAGCTGATGGTTTCAACCAAGGGATACATGATGATAGGTGATGAACAAATTGATGCCTGAGGGCTTTACAATATCAAATCATACGCCCAGTTTTCAGAAATCTATTGGCTTTTCTTCTGGTTTCGAAAGACACAATTCAAATCTGTTGAAGAGTTAAAGAAATTTGTAGCTAGTATTTCCTTTTGGGAGGTACCATTACCTGCTTTAGGAGTTACTCCACCATTACATTGGATTTTATCGGATAAATGGGGTGAATCTATTGTATTAGAATCGACAAGGAGTAGTGACTAATAGTCCTGAGTTTAATTGGCATTTACAAAATTCAAGACAATATATAGGTCTTAAATCGCAGCCATGCGAGGGGGATATACCATTAAGTACTTTTGGACAAGGTTCAGGTTCAATGGGACTTAATGGAGATTTCACCCCACCATCAAGGTTTATACGAGCAGCGTATGGTAAATAAAATATTCAGGGTATAGATAACGAAGAAGAGGGTATATCGGTCATTTTTCGTATTTTGTAAAATTGTGAGGTTCCAAAAGGAGGAGTAATAACGGAAGAAGATACATTAGATAATACTATTTATACAAGCGCAACGTGCATGGAGTCTGGTACATATTATTATCATATCTATGATTGTAGATAAATTATTGCCCTTCGATATTAGTAACAGGATAGCTGCTTAACGATAAAAATGAATTTGCCAATTTTCTTGCAAAATGTAACGGATGCTCTACCGATTGGATATGAATATACATAATTAAGGGATTCATGTATAACCAGTGATTATGTAAAGCACTGACAATAATTCCTTGTTGTACAATTGATTTCATAAATGCAGGGATCTCTTCTTGTAGAACCGCGATTTCTCCTAAATTTAATGCATTGCCATTTTGATCCAACGATTCAAAACTTACTCCGACGGGAACTACATAGGCACTTGGTTTTCCTTGAACCAGGACCTTAAAATTGCGGTGAAAAGACACCGAACAACCACCTTGATTTATTTTACTCTTTCCTTTAAGAATTGCAGCAAATTGATCAGAAATGAAATTTAAATTAGACATAAGTTCAATTCCTTTCCCGTGCTAAATTTATCCATTTAGAAATTTAATTTAA
>NZ_JBNLYE010000458.1:0-2758 GCF_050172095.1 Bacillus sp. GMs2/2 | reverse complement strand
GATAAATTTTTGGTATGGAGTGATAATATGGAAAGATTTTTTGTAGAGTTAGTCGGATCAACAAATGATTTTTTATGGTCTAAATTGTTAATTATTATGCTTGTTATTTGCGGAATTTATTTTACATTTAAATTGAATTTTGTACAGTTTCGAATGTTAAAAGAGATGGTCCGTGTATTAATGGAGGGGAAAAGTGGTTCTAAAGATCAAATCTCTCCTTTTCAAGCGTTTTGTATTGGTATGGCAGCCCGCGTTGGAACAGGGAATATCACAGGAATTGCGATTGCAATTGCATTAGGTGGTCCTGGAGCTGTATTTTGGATGTGGATTATTTCTATTATTAGCTCGGCCTCCAGTTTTGTCGAAAGCACATTAGCACAGATATATAAAGTAAAAGATAAAACTGGTTTCCGCGGTGGTCCATCCTATTATATGGAAAAAGGGTTGAATAAACGTTGGATGGGAGTATTATTCTCTATTTTAATCACAATTACTTTTGGTCTTGTATTCAATTCAGTACAATCAAATACAGTTACAATTGCTTTTCAAAACTCATTTGGTACAGATCGTCTAACAGTTGGGATAATCATGGCTATTGCTTTCGCTGCGATTATTTTTGGTGGTGTACAACGTATTGCAAAAATGGCTGAATACAAGGTGGTATTTTTAGCGGTATTATACATTGGAGTTGCATTATTTGTTGTAGTTACCAACATATCAAAAATGCCGGAAGTTCTTTCTCTTATTGTTCAAAACGCATTTGGTTTTAAACAAATAGTAGGCGGTTCAATTGGTGCAGCACTTATGAATGGAGTTAAACGCGGTTTATTCTCAAATGAAGCTGGTATGGGAAGTGCACCAAACGTTGCCGCAACAGCAACAACAAGTCATCCGGTGAAACAAGGACTGATTCAAGCATTTGGTGTATTAACGGATACACTGATCATTTGTACTAGCACTGCCTTTATTATTTTGCTGTCTGATGCATATAAACAACCGGGGTTAAATGGTATTGCACTTACACAAGCAGCACTAAGTGAACACATAGGTCCTTGGGCATCGGGTTGTCTTGCTATCTTTGTTTTTTTATTTGGATTTGGTGCGTTAATTGGCAACTATTATTATGGTGAAACAAATATTCGCTTCTTACATACAAGTAAAGTGTGGTTAATGATATACAGAATAAGTGTGTTGGCTATGATTGTATTTGGTTCTGTTGCAAAGATTCAAATTGTATGGGATTTAGCGGACTTATTTATGGGCTTTATGGTTATTATTAATTTAATTGCTATTACCTTACTTTCAAAAGTAGCATTTGCGGCGTTACAAGATTATATAAACCAGAAAAAAGCTGGTAAAGATCCTGTTTTTTATAAAGAAAACATTAAAGGGCTTGAAAATATTGAATGTTGGGATAGTTATGAGAAAACTTCAAAAAAGAAAAGTGTGTAATAAGAAGGATATTCAGACTGCAATATGTCTGAATATTTTTCTTGGTTCTAGTGCAAATATTATTGATTATAGTAAAGAAAAAATCATTCTATATAAAGTTAATAGTACGGGGGAATATGATTAAATGATAAAGGATTCTAGCGTTCAAGTTGAGGGTCAAGAAAAAGTTTGCTTAGATCAATGGGTAGCTCATTATCGAGCGTATGCAGCTAAGGGACGAAGCGCCAGTTATATTCCCGCTCTGGGGGAAATAAATGTATCGCAGTTAGGTATTTGTATAGTAAAGCCAGATGGAACAATGATAAAATCAGGAGATTGGGAGATACCTTTCACATTACAAAGTATATCAAAAGTAATCGGTTTTATAGCCGCTTGTTTAAGTCGCGGTATTTCTTATGTATTAGAACGAGTTGACGTAGAGCCAACTGGAGATGCCTTTAATTCAATTATTCGTTTAGAGATACATAAACCAGGAAAACCTTTTAATCCTATGATCAATGCTGGAGCGATTACGATAGCTTCACTTTTGCCAGGGACATCGGTGCAAGAAAAATTAGAATCTCTATACGTATTAATTGAAAAAATGATAGAGAAGCGTCCCGCTATTAATGAAATAGTATTTCAATCAGAATGGGAAACGGCTCATCGTAATAGAGCATTAGCATACTATTTAAAGGAGAATGGTTTTCTAGAATCAGATGTGGAGGAGACACTAGAGGTTTACCTAAAACAATGTTCGATTGAAATAAATACAGAAGATATTGCCTTAATAGGGCTTATACTAGCACATGATGGATATCATCCTATTCGCAAAGAACAAGTGCTCCCTAAAGAAGTAGCTAGGTTAACAAAAGCTTTAATGCTAACTTGTGGAATGTACAATGCTTCTGGAAAATTTGCTGCTTTCATTGGATTACCAGCTAAGAGTGGGGTATCCGGTGGAATTATGACACTTGTTCCCTCAAAATCTAGGAAGGATTTATCGTTCCAAGATGGATGTGGTATTGGTATTTACGGACCAGCCATTGATGAATATGGGAATAGTTTACCAGGAATTATGTTGTTAGAACATATTGCAAAAGAATGGGATTTAAGTATATTTTAAAAAGGAGCACAGATATTTTGGTGTTAGAGCGAGTCCAAAAGTGTTCAGACCTTATATTGTGTCTGAACATTTTTGAGTTATAAAGTATCTTTCTAAAGTAGAAGGGTGTAATGAATACTCACAATCTATAATGCTTTCGTTTATATCTTATTTATCAGTTTTTGAAAAAAATAGAGTAAGTATTGTATTAATGCAAATAGG
>NZ_JBNLYE010000457.1:0-2761 GCF_050172095.1 Bacillus sp. GMs2/2 | reverse complement strand
ATAGATGTGAAAGTAATGTGAAAAGTATTGTAATAAAAAGCACTGTTTTAGCTAATGTAGCTAAAACAGTGCTTTTCTCTTTGATTGAACAGTTGCAGCATTTTCATCATGTATACCTGCATCTTTTATAATTCGTTGTTTTGCTTTATTTAATAGATGGTTTACTGCTTCGCCAAAATAGTTAGCTTCGCTTTTTGTGCGGGCTTCTCGTAAACATTTATAGTTTTCTAGCAGTTCCTCTTTTTCGGAGTTTGTTAAGAAATCTTCTATTTTCTTTTTTGTCATACGAAACACCCTTTCTCCTGACAAACGACGCAATAGAAAATATTTATTTCTCATTATAACAATAATTTTAAAAGAAAGTATACACTAACGTCGCAATAATTTGTCAATTTCTTGAATCTTCTCATCAGCTTTCCCAATTTGCGTATTTTTAGCCTGTTCGCCACCAAGAGCTTGATGTAGTAAAAAAGTTTGACCGGAAATAGCAGTTACAATGGATACTTTTATAATTTCTTTTATTGCGGTGACATCGAATAAAACGAGCCCAAGAAGTGCGGCTAGGCTACCAGTAAAAATATCAGTTAAAAATCCAAAATGAAAAAATGTTTTCAAACGGCGTGGAAGCAATAACTTACCTTGGTTATTGATTAGATGGGAAACGAAGCCGGTAATGCCACCAACGAGAACAGCGGTTAGCCATTGATACATTTCCATCGAATCCACTCCTTTTAGTGAATAAGATTCGATTATTTTATATTGATTCCTTTTAATATTTCATATAAGCATATTGAGAAAGTTTGTTTGGGTATATTTTGTATTCAAATTAATTATAACAGAAAATTTAGATAGATTTCAGTCTATTATATGAATCATTTTTACAATAATATGAATGCAGAAAGGGGTGCGTGATATGAATATAGATTATCGAATAAGAAGTGTAGATGGTTATACAAAAAAATAGGGGAATTAGTAAGCCTGCTTGAGCATACGAGAGCTGTAACATTAGGCGAAGTAAAAAATTTATCAGTTGAGCAATTAGATTTAATTATGCAAAGCAGCGGAAATTCAATTGGCGCCTTATTAAAGCATATAGCAGCTATTGAAAAAGTTCATCAGCTTATTTCATTTCAAGATCATGACTTTACAAAAGAAGAATTAGAAATATGGGAAGATGCACTGTATTTAGGGGAAGCGGGTAGAGCAATCCGTGGTCATGAAATACAATATTATGTACAACTTCTACAAAGTGTTCGAGAAGAATCTCTGAAGTATTTAAGTGAACAAGGTGATGAGTGGCTCATGTTAGAAAGAAAGTGGCCTAACTATGGTTTCGTGTGCTAGAAGATGAAATTAGTCATCGAGGACAAATTAGAATGCTCAAAAACAAGTTATTTGAAAATTACGTAAAATAATGTAGCTTTTTATAGGAGAATTCCATATAATGAGAATAATTAAAATAAGAACGGGGTGATGTATTATGGCGAAAATAACTTATATGAATAATCAACCAAATACAAAGGTGGATGGAAAGGGCGATATTATATAAGGTAATTCGCAATCCTTCCACTTAGTACAAACTAGGGAGGATATTTATTTGAATCAAAATATTTTAGAATCTTTTGGCTGGGATTCATTTTTTGAAGAACAAGTTACAGAGAAAAATTATGAAGTAGGTCGTATTTTACTTGAGCATAAGCATATATATCGCATTATTTGTAATGATGGTGAATATATGGCAGAACTGTCTGGGAAGTTTCGGCATGAAGCGATTACGAAAGGCGATTATCCAGCAGTTGGTGATTGGGTGTATATAAAGAAAATAGAAGATGAAAAGAAAGCGATTATTCATCGTATTTTCCAGCGAAGAAGCTCTTTCTCAAGACAAGAGGCTGGAACAAGAACAGAAGAACAGATTATAGCAGCAAATGTAGATTATTTATTTTTAGTGAATGCACTTAATCATGATTTTAATGTTAGAAGGATGGAACGTTATTTATTATTAGCGTATGAAAGCGGCGCTATGCCAGTTATTGTTTTAACAAAGAGTAGTATATGTAATGATGTGGAAGAGAAAATTGTAGAAACGGAAGCTATAGCAATTGGTGTTCCTATTTTCGTTGTTGATAGTTTAGAGCATACAGGTATAGATTCGTTGAAACAATTCGTTTCTTCAGGGAAAACAATTGCTTTAGTTGGATCATCAGGGGTAGGAAAGTCAACTTTGTTAAATGCTCTAATAGGAATTGATGTAGCAAAAACGGGAGATATACGTGAAGAGGATAGTAGGGGGAGGCATACGACAACGCATCGAGAATTATTCCAATTGCCTAGTGGCGCTCTCGTGATTGATACGCCTGGCATGAGGGAATTGCAACTTTGGGAAGGCAGCGAAGCGATTCAAACAGCATTCTCTGATATTGAAGAACTTGCGACAACATGTCGTTTCCGTGATTGTAAGCATGAGAATGAACCAGGATGCGCGGTGTATAGTGCAATTGAAAACGGACTTATTACGATAGATCGTTTGAAAAGCTATAAAAAATTACAAAGAGAACTGGCGTATTTTATGAGGAAACAAGATGCAATCCTTGCCAGAGCAGAGCGTGATAAATGGAAGAAAATTTCTAAACAACATAAAAAAATGTAAAAACCAAAGGGGCCCCTTTGGTTTTTTCTATTTGTAAATTTTATAATAATATTATTCATATATATAGACAAAGGGAAATTAATTGTTTAAACTTTACAAAGTATTCACCAT
>NZ_JBNLYE010000456.1:0-2762 GCF_050172095.1 Bacillus sp. GMs2/2 | reverse complement strand
TTTGTCCAGACTTTCACTCGATTAGAAAAGAGCATAAAGTATTTGAAAGCTATTGATGCTACGCAAGGGGATATTGTTTAAAGTAATCAGAACTTCATCGGTTGTTAAGTTACCACTTTAAATATATAATTAAATTTCATTAAAAAGATACTCTATTCAAAGTCCTTATTGGGTTTTTGAAGTGAAATATATACTATTTGAGGTGTGTGAAATGGGGAAATCTCGAGAGCAGACGATGGAAAATATCTTAAAGGCTGCTAAGAAAAAATTTGGAGAGCGTGGCTACGAAGGTACGAGCATACAAGAAATTGCAAAAGAAGCGAAAGTGAATGTTGCTATGGCCTCTTACTATTTTAATGGGAAAGAAAACCTATATTATGAGGTGTTTAAGAAATATGGTCTTGCTAATGAGCTACCCAATTTTCTTGAGAAGAATCAATTTGATCCTATCAATGCCCTTAGAGAATATTTAACGGTTTTTACTACACATATAAAAGAGAACCCTGAAATTGGATCATTGGCATATGAGGAGATTATTAAGGAAAGTGCACGATTAGAAAAGATTAAACCGTATTTCATAGGTAATTTTGAACAGTTAAAAGAAATATTACAGGAGGGTGAAAAGCAAGGAGTTTTTCATTTCTTCTCTATAAATCATACGATACATTGGATCACTTCTATTGTTTTATTTCCAAAGTTTAAAAAGTTTATTGATTCTTTAGGCCCAAATGAAACGAATGATACAAATCATGAATGGATGCCAGAAGACTTAGTGAACAGGATTGTTACTGCATTAACAGATAAACCTAACGTGTAAATTATTCAGTGTATATGAATTCTATTATTACTATTTAAAGCCTAATTTCTCAATGTATTGTAGAGAAATTAGGCTTTTTTCAACACGTCATTAAAGTATTTATAATTCAATGACTCAATTTGCTGATTATATTTTCAAGTATTCGTTTTGAGCTACATAGATATAGTTTTCGTTGCAACTGTTTGTTGAAATATTTTATCATGCTCAACAATAACCATTGTGGGATTAAATTGTTGAATAAGTTCTTCAATCTGCATGCGGGAATAGATATCTATAAAATTTAGTGGTTCGTCCCATATATATATATGAGCTTTTTCACATAAGCTTTTAGCGATAAGCAGTTTTTTCTTTTGTCCACCAGAATAATGAGATATATCTTTTTCAAATTGAATTCGGTCAAAGTCCATCTTACTTAGGATGGACTTAAATAAGGTTTCATCAATCTTGTGCTCTTCAATAAAGCCTGATAGTGATCCCTTCAAATGAGAAGTATCTTGTTGGACATAGGAAATGATGAGTCCTGTACCTAAAGTAACTAAGCCTGTATGCTGTATCGGATGTCCTAGAATTAGTTTTAGGATACTACTTTTTCCGCTCCCATTCGTTCCATCAAGTACAATTCGGTCACCTTGTTCAACTATGAAGCTAATCGGCTCATTCACAATTTGATCATTGTACTTAACGGACACGTCAACTAAAGTAACCAATTCATTTGATTTAAATTGCAATTGTTCCAATTTTAATGACTCAGTTTTTTCCACATTTTTTAGTAATTTTGATTTTTCCTCAATAGCTTTTTGTTGCCTTGATTCAAGGTTTTTTGCTCTTTTCATCATCTTGGCTGCTTTATGTCCTACAAACCCCTTATCCAACTTAGAGCCTGAATTCCTCGTTCCATTTTTTGAAGCTTCCACGTCATTAGACCAACTTGCTGAACGTTTGGAAGACTGTTTTAATCGCCCTATGTCTTTTTGTAGACGCTCATTTGTAGCCTTCTCATGTTCTTGCTGTCTATCAAAATTTAACTTCCAAGAAGAATAGTTACCACTTTGAACTTCAATATTTGCTCTATTAATAGATAGGATATGGTCAACACACCCATCTAAAAAGATTCTGTCATGTGAAATTAAAATAAATCCTTTTTTCTTCCTTAGATAATCGGAGACTATCTTTCGTGCATCTGTATCTAAGTGATTTGTTGGTTCATCAATTAATAGAAATTGACCCGCATTTAAAAACAGTGCAGCAAGCAACACTTTTGTTTGTTCCCCATTTGATAATGTTTTAAATGGTCTGTACATGACCTCAGCATCAACATTTAAATAGGATATCTCACGTAGAAGTTCCCAATCTGCGGCTTGGGGACAAATTTCTTCAAGGATTTCATGAGTGAATTTGTTCTTATCTGAAACAGAGTAGGGGAAGTAATTGAATTCTACTGAAGCAAGGATTTTCCCGCTATACTCATAATTCCCTAACAATAAATTAAAGAATGTCGTTTTACCTCGTCCGTTTCTACCAATAAATCCTAGCTTCCAATCCGTATCTATTTGGAAGTTTACACTTTCAAAAATATTATCAAAGCTACCTGGGTATGAAAAAGTTAAGTCTTGGACCTTTATCATTGACATAATAATTCCTCCTTTATATATCGAAACGTTTCATATAAAGTCGGAACATCCATCCATTTTTTAATTCCTCTATATAAGTTTGATGGATATTAACGACTTATATAGAGCATTACATGTGTAACAATAGTATCTGAAGTACTCATTTTTCTCGCTCCTTTATTTGTGAAGTACATTTAACAATTAGTAAGTTTCAACTAAGACAAACGGGAATAAAAAAATCCCCCAATTTGTAATCAGAAGGATTAGTCTTTCGTCTATACTTAATAAGTACTTATTAATCATTTGAATCATGACAAATAAAGTATGAACTGAAT
>NZ_JBNLYE010000455.1:0-2769 GCF_050172095.1 Bacillus sp. GMs2/2 | reverse complement strand
ATTCATATATATTATACATGAACATTTTAAAAATTGTCAATGCCGAAAGTTTATTTAAAATTTCTTTCATCCTATTTGTATATTTTTTAATAATCTGTCAATAATGCTAGTAATATAATATTTTCTCCACTCCCCCTTGGAGAGATCCCTTGAATGGAGCAGTTAGCTTTTGCTAGCTGCTCTTTTTTATTTATCCATACACTATGATGAAATACTTATAGATCAAATCCATTTTTCATCACATAACAACCATCTATTTATTTTCCAATGAGTTTTTGTATGCACTAATTTTATTCTCAAGCATCTTCTCTGTAACTTCTAAGTTTTCTCTTTGAATCTGAATAGATTTCCTATGATCTTCTAGGAGCTGTAAACGAGCTTCTGTTGTATGCTCCCCTTCTGTATATAATCTAGCGTATTCTCTTATTTTCGCTATTGGCATTTGCGTTTGTTTTAATTTCATTACAAACTGCAACCACTTTATATGTGACTCTTCGTAAAGTCGATTTCCATTTGTATCACGATTTGCAATTAATATATTTTCCTTTTCATAATAACGTAGTGTATGTGTGCTCACGCCTAATAATTTTGCTACCTCGCTAATTGTGTACATACTAAAACTCCCTTCACATGCTTACCCTCATATATTTTATAACCGTATCAAATTTATAAAAAACGTTTGACTTAGAGTATACTCTAACAAATACAATCTAACCATAAATGAATTTGAATTTAGGGGGATTTTATATGAAATACACGGTTATTACTGGCGCAAGTTCCGGAATTGGTTATGAAGCAGCTTTAGCATTTGCATCTCGCGGAAAAAATTTAGTACTTGTAGCTCGAAGACAAGAAGAATTAAACGAATTAAAATTGAAAATTAACGAAATGCATCCAGAATTGGATGTTGTCATTCGAAAAACTGATTTATCTGTTACTGCAGATGTTTATAAACTTTATGAAAGCCTACAATCTTTTCAAATTGAAACATGGATTAACAACGCAGGTTTTGGTAATTTCGCCTCAATTGCTGAACAAAATTTAAATAAAATCGAAACGATGTTACATGTAAATATAGAAGCACTAACAATACTCTCTTCTCTTTTCGTTCGAGATTATTCAATGGTTGATGGAACACAGCTTATTAACGTTTCATCGGGCGGCGGATACACAATTGTTGCTGATGCTGTTACGTATTGCGCTACGAAATTCTATGTAAGTGCATTTACAGAAGGGTTGTCTCACGAACTGAAAGAACAAGGCGCAAAACTGCAAGCAAAAGTTTTAGCTCCTGCTGCAACTGAAACAGAATTTGCAAAGCGTTCATTTGATATTGATGAATTCCAATACGATAATGTTGTACCGAAATTCCACACTGCAAAACAAATGGCACAATTTATGCTCGATCTTTATGATAATGATAAAGTTGTAGGAATTGTTGACGGTTTAACGTATAACTATGAACTTAAAGATCCACTTTATAATTTTGCCGTGAGACAAAAGAATTCAAATTCTTAATAACCTGTCCATTTCTTATGGAAATATATATTCCCACTATATATGTAAATAATAGTGGGAACTTTTTCCCTATAAATTTTTCATCCAACATACCGCACCATCGCCACTTCATCACAATAATCCACCTTTGGGCAATGTCTACAATCAATCCATACTTTCTCTGGCAACGTTTCTTTATTTACAAAATCAAATCCACACTTTTGAAAAAATACTGTTTCATATGTTAAGGAAATTACTCTTCTTACATTTATTTTCGTAGCTTCCTCCATTACATGATTTACGAGCATACGCCCTATCCCTTTCCCTGCATATGTATGCGAAACTACTAACGATCGTATTTCTGCAAGATCTTCCCCCAATACATGCAATCCAGCAACTCCAACAATTCTCTCGTCTTCTTTCATAACATATAAACATTGCAAATATTGATAAAGAGACAAAAGAGAACGTGGTAAAACAACTCCCTCTTTTGCATAAACCTCAATAAGACTATAAATTTCTTTCACATCACTCGTCACCGCATTACAGATTTTCATATTACATCCCCTTGCCCTCGATATTAATATTTATAACTTTAAATGAATTTTAATTCATAATTTTATATAATAATACAGCTCTCTTTTCTCCTCGTCAATCACTTTATACAAACAAAAAACCAAGCAATCTAATCGATGCTCGGTTCCTCATCTCGTATCGGCAATACTGTTGAATATTTAATTTCACGAAGTGCCAAACTCGTCTGTATACGTGTAATACCAAGCTTATTCAGCTTTCTAATAAACTGCTCTAGTTCTTTACGATCACGATTTGCAACCTTTAATAAATAATCGTACTCTCCTGTTAAACAGTGACATTCTAACACTTCCGGCATTGATTCTAATTCTTTCTCCAACACTTCCAACTTGTCAAATTGATGAATATTCGTACTCATAAAAATAAAGCATAATAAATCAAACCCAAGCTTTTCTTGATTTAAAATCGCAACTTGCTTATCGATGAAACCTTCCCCATCTAACCTTTTTATTCTTGCATGCATCGCAGCCGGTGATAAATTAACGCGACGTGCCAGCTCTGCATTACTTACTTGTGAATCCTTCTGCAATATATCTAAAATTTGTACATCCAAATCATCCAACACTTTAATAACAGACGACTCCATTACAATTCCTCCTTTTTTCTTACCGATGATTATTCGAAAAAACAACTTATAATTTATATAAAACTGAATATTTTTCTGTAAATATCATTTTA
>NZ_JBNLYE010000454.1:0-2800 GCF_050172095.1 Bacillus sp. GMs2/2 | reverse complement strand
CTTTTTTAATCCCCCCACTCATTCTTTTCTCAAATCCTCCAAAATGGATTTGAGAAATTAGGGAACTATAATGTCGTATGAACATATAGTAAGGGGGATAAAAAGTGGACAATGAGATGAATTATGGAAGTGATTATAAGTTTATTCCAGCAACTTCAATTGAAAGTGGTCATGGCCTCGAAGTATTACCTGATTTATTTTGTTACACGATTCAAATCGTCAATATATGCTTTGTTGGAAATCCTCAGACCAATGATTTTGTTTTAGTTGACGCTGGAATGCCTAAATGTGCAAATGAAATTATCTCTATCGCTGAGGATCGATTTGGTACCAATAGTCGCCCAAAAGCAATTATTTTAACTCACGGCCATTTTGATCATGTTGGAGGAATAATTGAACTCATTAAATATTGGGATGTTCCAGTCTATGCCCATCAAATGGAGATACCGTTTTTGACTGGACAACAAAGCTATCCTGAACCAGATCCAACAGTTGAAGGTGGTATGGTAGCGAAAATGTCTCCCCTGTTCCCTAATGAACCGATTGATTTAGGAAATAGCGTAAAAGCACTACCTACCGATGGAACTGTTCCCCATATGCCAGAGTTTAGATGGATTCATACATCAGGGCATACTCCTGGGCATATTTCATTATTCAGAGAGAAAGACCGAACTTTAATTGCTGGGGACGCTTTTGTTACAGTGAAACAGGAGTATCTGTATAAAGTAATAACTCAAGAACAGGAAATAAGCGGTCCGCCTCGTTATTTAACAACAGACTGGAAAGCAGCTAAAGAATCAGTCATTAAATTAGAAGAATTAAAGCCTCTAGTCGCTATTACTGGACATGGGATACCAATGTCAGGTGAATTGCTATCAACAAGCCTCAAAACACTGGTTCAAGAATTTGATAAAATTGCTGTACCTGATTACGGAAAATATATAGATAAAAAGATGCATTAAATGCGGAAATACTTTGTTTATTTTTATA
Source organism: Bacillus sp. GMs2/2 (assembly GCF_050172095.1). Taxonomy (NCBI): domain Bacteria; kingdom Bacillati; phylum Bacillota; class Bacilli; order Caryophanales; family Bacillaceae; genus Bacillus; species Bacillus sp. GMs2/2. The sequence continues at coordinate 1,810 of NZ_JBNLYE010000454.1, read as the reverse complement.
TTAATGAATCAAAACACCAACGAATATTAAGTTTAATATGAAAAAACACTGTACTTAGGCAACATCTCTATTATAAGAATGGAACTACCCTTTATGAATAAAGCTCGATATTCCGCAAATACTATCCATAGTATAAGCCTGCTTCTTACCCAGGTTGTACTTCTTACCATTAAGGGGTGATTAAAACGGGTTACGCTATATAAAAGCATAATCCGTTTTTAATGAAATATTGTATTCCATATACGTTTAAACAATGGAGGAAAATGATGAAACATATTGTTGCCTTATTAATTAAATACACAGCGATAACTGCAGTATTGCTAATCATGCTCAGTATCTTTCAAGGCATTTCAATTCCTAGAGTATTACTAATTTCTCTTTTTCTTACGGGAGCTGCCTATTTAATCGGAGACCTCTTCATTTTACCTAAATACGGAAATATGATTGCTACAATGGCAGATTTTGGCTTAACCTTCTTCGGAATTTGGCTTTTAACATCCTTATTTACTAATTTAGATGCTACTCGTAATATTGGATTTTCTTCATTTATGGCCACATTAATTATTGGCGGAATAGAGGTTTTCTTCCACATTTATATGAAGAGGTTAGTACTGCATAACGACGATGAATTAAGAAATCACAATCATATTCGCCATGATAAATATGCTATGGAAATGTCAGATGAATATATGGATTCTTCCACAATAAATAAATCCAAGCTTGAGGATACATCTAAAAAATAAAAAAGTGGCCAACGCCACTTTTTTATTTTTGTTTATTAAGCTTGATCAGAATTTCTTACATGTAACGGAGGTGGTACTACCCACCCTTTTTTCTTACTTAAACGCAGCAAAGTTACACCTGCTTGCGCCTTTTTCATATGAAATTGTCCGAATAGCATGCCTACATCTTCTCGAAGACATTTTCCCATCACTTGACTACATGTCACAAGTCCAGCTGCTAATCCTGTAGCAACAGCTGCTGCTATTTCAACATCATTAATACGTGCCCCTGGGGGAATGTCTTCGATAGATGCAACTGGTCGTTCTGGAGGAGCAGGTGGTAAAGCTACGCCATTAACCTTTAAAAGAGTTTTTAACTCTTCTATCTCCGAATTCATATCATTTTCAATTAAGCCTTCTAAAAACTTCTTCAAATCTTCATCACCTGTATGATTCATAAACACTTGATGGCTTGCAATTGCACCTTGTGCAGCTAAAAGATAACTCCAAATATCAAATACTTCTCCGTAATGTAACGGTTCATTTTGAGGATTTCCACTTAAAATACCCATCTTTAAATTCCTCCCTTTCGAAAATATCATAATAAATATTGATTTCAATATTGAAACCAAATTTTTAAGTATGCTTTTTCCTGCAAAAGATTTTCTACTATGCATGGAAAACACCTTTCCAACACTGTGTGTTTATTGTTTAGGAAAGTAGTTTACAAATCAAATACTCAAAGATTATGAAAGAAGATTATCGATAATCTTTGAGTGAGAATTCATTTACTATAAGGGTTTGTTTTTATACATATACAAAAGAAATTGATTTACATACCTGCTATATTGTATGCCCATTTACTTAGCGGTTAGCTCTACCACCAAGTTGTTGTTCAACCATTGCTACTAAACGTTTTGTAATTTCACCACCAACAGATCCGTTTGAACGAGCTGTTGTATCTGCACCAAGTTGTACACCAAACTCTTGTGCAATTTCATATTTCATTTGATCAAGAGCCTGTTCAGCGCCTCGAACTAATAATTCATTACGATTTCCACTATTATTGTTTGCCATATTATTTCACC
>NZ_JBNLYE010000453.1:0-2809 GCF_050172095.1 Bacillus sp. GMs2/2 | reverse complement strand
AATTATTAAAGCTGTAAAATAAAAAAACTTTCTTTACAGGCGTAAAGAAAGTGAAATCGACAGTATTTATTTACTCATTAAATAGCAACGTCTTTCCCACTTCCCTACGCTGGCATTAACCAGATCAGGTACTAAGAGTCTCAAAATCACATTTGATCTCAGCCTATAAAAGGCCCCCCTAGTGGATAAATATTTTGTTTTTATAATGTATTCATCATAGCATACTTCGTGAAACTGTCAAAAAATTAGTTATATAATTCCCTTAAAACCCTTCTTCTTTTCTAACTTTTAATGATGTTTCAATAATCATATCTAATAGTTCGCTATAACTAATTCCCGCCGCTTCTGCACTTTTTGGCAATAAACTTGATTGTGTCATCCCTGGTAATGTATTAATTTCCATTACATATGGAATTCCGTCCTTCACCATCATATCAACTCTTGCATAAACACTACATTTTAATGCTTTATAACAAGCAAGTGACGCTTTATTTACACGTTCATTAATTTCTGCTGGAAGTTCGATAACTTCCTCAACTGTACTAGTATCATCATATTTTGCATTGTAGTCAAAGAACTCGGCTGCATGTCGAATTGAAACTATAGGTAACTGTTTTCCATCCAGAATTGAACATGTAATTTCATCACCTTTTATATACTTCTCAATTACTACTTCAGAATCCCATTCGAATACAGTTTCTAGCATTGAGATCAATTCATTTTTATTATAAACGATTTTCACTCCGACACTCGATCCGCCAGAGTTTGGTTTTACTACTAATGGAAATCCTAACTTATCTAACTCATCAAGATTTAGATCCTCCATTTTTGTAAGTTCAATCCAATCTGGTGTTTCTACACCTTCATAACGTAAAATCTTTTTCGAAATATTTTTATCCATACATATACTGCTAGATAACATATTACTTCCGCTATAAGGAATCCCTAAACTCTCCAGTGTTCCTTGAACTGTCCCATCTTCTCCGTATTTTCCGTGTAACGCGAGCAACGCAAAATCAATGTCTTTCGTTTTTTCAATTAAATCCACTTTTTCATTTAATGTAATTGGAACTATTTCATACTTATTTTTATCTAAATGAGCAATCATTTCATTCCCCGTCATAATTGAAACTTGTTTTTCAGACGATACCCCGCCCATAATAACACCGATTTTCATTTTCTCAACTCCAAATTTCATTTTTTAATGTATCACCAATTATTTTAATTCCCCAAACTATTTCTTCTTCTTTCAAGCGCGAAAACCCTAATCGGAAAGTGTTCGCTCCTTCTCCATCAGAGTAAAAAACATCTCCAGGTGAAAACGTAACGCCTTTCTCATAACACTTTTGTAAAAGTGTGCGGGCATTCATATGCTCTTCTAGTTCTATAAATAAATGAAGTCCACCATCTCCAGTCATTCTTTTGAAATGAATGTACTGGTTACATGCCCCGACAGCTAACTCATATTTTTTCTTATAAACAGATCTTGCCTTTTTTAAATATTTCTCAAAATATCCCTCATGTAAATATTGAAACAGAACAGCTTGATCTAGCGTAGATGTGTGAATCGTTCTTGCTCTTTTTACGCTTTCTAAATAATGAATCAGCTCTTTATCTGCAATAATCCAGCCTACACGTAAACCAGGGAAAAGTACCTTTGAAAAGCTACTAATATAAATCACATTATTGCCAGCTCCCGCAAAAGTTAATAATGGAGCTAAATGTGAACCTGAATAACGTAATTCTTCATTAAATCCGTCCTCTATAATAGGAACGTTGTATTTTGAGAATAACCTCATCAATTCCGTTCTTTTCTCTGAACTCGTAACAATACCGGTTGGATTATGATAAGACGGAATTAAATAAGCAAAATCAAAATCTTTTTCACGCAAACTTTTTTCAACTTCATTCGTATCAATACCATCCTCATGCATATCAATCCCATGAACTTCAAGTCCATGTAAACGGAACAGCTTTAGTGCAGCGTGGTGAGTTGGATTCTCACAAATGACACGACCAGATTTTTTTGATAAAGAAGAGAGTACAATATCCAATCCTTCTGTAAATCCATTTGTAATTAGAATATCTTTATTCGAAATGTCTACACCTTTCATTTCCATGTAATGAAGTAAATAATTCATTAACGGTCTATATCCCTTTGCATATCCGTAGTTCAATACGATGTCTCCTTCAATGGACATACGAGTAAGAAAAGCTCTTTTGAAATTTTCAACATCAAATAGCTTCTCATCCGGGGCTATACTATTAAAGACAATCATTCCCTTTTCCCAACGAACACCATGTTTCATTAAATCTAATTCATCCGCTAATGCGGTCACTGTATTAAGTTTATTTTTCCAATTTATTTCAACAGACGAAGTGTTAGATATATCCACCTTCGCAACAAAGTTCCCTTTTCCTTTAACTGCATAAATGAGTCCTTCTTGTTCTAAATCTGCATAAGCAGCGAGTACAGTGTTTCTACTCACACTTAGTAATTCACTTAGTTCCCTTGTTGATGGGATTTTTTGATCCCCGAGCAAATGCCCTTTCATAATCATCTTCTTCAAATAATCTTTCAATTGAATATAAACGGGACGATCTTTAACAACTTTAAAATCCTTAAACAATTCCTTACCCCCTGCAATCATTTTTTCATATTTATTTCATTCTCAAAAGGTCCACGACATATGTATTTTTTATAAAGGGCGGTACGGTCTTACAAATCTTTTCGATATAAGTTAATCACATCTTTTAAAGCTGCAGCTGCAGCGCCTCGTGGATTAGAAGCCCCACCAATTGTAGTAAC
>NZ_JBNLYE010000452.1:0-2817 GCF_050172095.1 Bacillus sp. GMs2/2 | reverse complement strand
GATTATATTTCCTATTTATCATTAAAAAGTAGAGCAGGTGAATTAAAGAGTGAATATGTAAAAACTGAGATACAGTATCTAAACAAACTTTTCCATTGGTTGAGATCAGAAAAAATAATTAATGAGGTCTTTAGTGTAAATTACCAGACTGTTTATTACGGCCGAAAAAGCCGGAAAATTGAGACGAATATTTTTGAAAACACTAATGACTTAGATATTATTTTACCAATAAGAAATTCCATTCAAAATAATGTTATTAAAGACTTCGGTAAAAATAGAAATAGACTAATTATAGATTTTATTATGACAGCAAAGCGTATTGAACCATTAATGGCATTAGGTATAGCTTTACAATTCTTTGGAGGATTAAGACGTTCTGAGGTCATTAACTTAAAATGCTCTAGTTTAAAGTGGGCTAATAGTAACCTAATAATTGAGATTAGAGACAATCAAAACATCTTATTTGCAGATGCAATAAATAAGGCTGATATTCAAGTTAAATATCCAAGAGATCAAATATGTATTTGCCCCGAAATTATAAAGCCCCTGTATGAAGAACACCTAAAAATGCTAACCAAATTAACTAAAGGAACTTCCGAAGCACTTTTTATCTCAGCGAGGAACTTTAAAGCTTTAAGGGGCAAAAGATATTCAGCAAAAATTGATAAGATTAAACAACAGTTTTTAAATGACTTACTAGCAAAAAATCAAGTCGAAGATTATATACTGTTAACAAACAATAAATGGTCTACACATATTGGCAGGGGCGTTTTCACGAACATATTAATAGATTTGGGTCTAACTCCTACCCAAATTGCATTAGCTAGAGGCGATAGAAGCTTACAGTCTGCATTAAGTTATGTAGATGAAAATACATTACTTAGCTCTATGAATTTAGCAATTAATAATTATGACATACTAAAGGAAGTGTAGGACTTGCCTAATCATATGACATTAAAAGAGGTTTCAACCCTCCTTAACTTATCGATATATCAAACTAGATTATTTCTTAAAGAAGCCTTAATACAAAAAGTAAGTATTAATAGTTCTAGAGAAATTGTTTATGATACTAATATTATAAACAATTTACGGAATGTTCTTGAAAAACGATATAAAGACAATTGCTTAAATAAATATACTCCTAAAGAACTTATCACGTTAGGATGCACTCAACACGATAGAGATATTCTTAAGAGCGAACATACTGAGCTTTTCGATAGATATAGGACTTTTACTGGAGTCTCTTATTTCTATGACAAATTAGAAGTAAATGCATATTTAGCATCTAAAAACTGTAGTTGTGAATTATTATCACTTTCGCAAATAATGGAATTAGTGGGTTTTAAAACCCACCACCAACTTCAACAAGCATTAAATGATTGTGATATTAAAGAAGTAAAAAGAGGATATAGCTCTTTCAAGTATTATAAGGAATCAGATATAAAATCCTTTATTGGCTTAGTTAAAAAAAGGTATTCATTTAATAAAGCCAATCGTTTGAGCACTCAGCAAGTGCAGGAACTAGGATTTAAAAAAAATGATAGGATAGTACTTCAAAAGGTTAAGGCAGAACATATCGATAGAATTAATGAGTACGCTGGGGTGCTCGCCTTTTATGATAAAGTCGAAGTGGAGGGAAAGTTAAAATCCAGAAAAATTTTAACTCATACTATCTGCGAAAAGGATGCTAAAGAACATTTAGGCTATACAAATACTAAAAAGTTCAAAAAGGTAATTCAAGAATATGACATTGCATTAACTTCAAAAGGGAAATATGGAATTAATTATTATGACAAATCAAGTATAGATTCCTTGAAAAATATTATAGATAAAAATTATGAACATAACCTTGAAACCAAAATAACTGGTGGTCAAATAAAAGCCTTAGGATATTCTAAAAAACTTATTCGTAAATTAACCCCTATCCATACAAGGCCTATTGATAACGTATATAAGTTTGCGAGTGCCATTATTTTCTATGATAAGGAACAATTTCTCAATCTAAAGAAACAATATCACGATCTAGCGGAAACTAATAATGTTTTAACTGAATATTATACTTCTAGACAATTAATGGAATTGCTTGATATACCAAGTAATATTAATAGATATATGGCTAAACTTAGGATCCCTCCTATAAAAATTTCTCCATTAGGTCAAAATTATTGGCCCAAGGATGAGATTGATGATTTTGTTAAAAGGAGAACGGATTTATATAACTACTACAATTCGAATTATTATTTAATTAGTGAAGTAGAATATTTACTAGGATATAAAATAAGTAAGTTCTACAGAATTTGCTCAAATTTTAACATTCCCGTTATTTCTGAAGAATTACCGATTGAAGTGAAATTTAAAAAATTCTATAAATCTCATGTAGCTTTTCCGAAAGATAAAATCGATGCCATTCTTGCAAGAATAAATGACAAACAACGGCAAATTACTACTAATTTCCGGATGCTTGAATATTTAGAGAAGGAAAAGAATGCACTGATTACTGAGAAAATCAAAAAACATGTTTCACCTACAGAAACTAATCAATCAACTACTATTACGGATCCTATTGATGTTATAAAATATGATCCAAACACCATCTCAGAAACAAAGAGCTCACTTCAAGTACTTGGGCATTTAGAAGATGAAAAAATCGTAAAAATTATAGAGGAAATAACAAACTATTCAACGCCCTCTATAAATGAAAAAATTAAAACCATAATTTCCGAAAAAGATTTAATAATCCAATTAGACTATTCAAGAAAACAGTTTGATGAAAATAAAGAAAACTTTCGTATCTTAAAGTTGGAGTACGAGAATCTT
>NZ_JBNLYE010000451.1:0-2827 GCF_050172095.1 Bacillus sp. GMs2/2 | reverse complement strand
GACTCTTTCGGAGATATACCAAAGTGAGATCTTTTATATGCACGTTACTATTACCGAACTAAATTTCGGTATAGTATTTTTTTGCAGCTCCTTGATTTTTCAACAAATACGTATAAAAAATCAATAGTAGGAAAATAAACTGCTGGCTAAAAGTTTACTTTCGATAAAATAAAAAAGGACCTACTCCATTCATTCTTAAAAACATAAAGTAAAGTGAACCCGTTAAAATACATGAATGGCCCTTAGTTTTAATCCTCTTACCTAAAGGAAGAACTATTATGGGCTATGGTGGCAGTTGAGGAGAAGGCTGTGGTTTTGCTGGAGGATTTGCTTTGCTTGTTGTACTCTTTATACTATTAATCATTATCGGATGCAGTTGCTTCTGCTAAAAAACTATTAGAAAGGACACTCTTATATGGGTGTCTTTTCTTTATGAAAAATATCTATAACCTTTTCCTTATGACTTTTAACATCAACAAAGGGTGATACAAACTATTACATATGTTTGTACCACCCTTTATTGATGCGTTTAGAATTCACAGTTGTTAAAGTTTTAGACTTCTCCCTTAGTGTACCCATATTATTAGAACATCCTGTAATCTGTAGACAAAATGTAGCTAATAAAAACAATATTAATAATTTCTTCAATAAATCCTCCTACATGCATAAAACACCATATGTTACAAAACAAACATAACATCAACTCTTTATAAAAACAATATAATCCTCGGTCCTTAAGCTATCTCTTAGCATAGGAGTACCGCTACATATTCATACAGCTAAAATTTTTAAATATCCTCTACTTAAGGAATTTGTAAGTATCAAGTAAGAAAAACGAGAGCTTTGCTTCGTATAATCAAAATATAAAGTGAAGGAAGAAAGATTATTTCTGGGATTAATATGCATGTAACCAGAGAAGAAATCTACATTTTTTTAGAATAATAATATTAGTATGTCCAAGTTTTGGAGATTGCTTGCAAATATTTTGAAGTTTTCGCACCAGAATTCTAATTACCATACCTGTTTTGTACCATCACATATTGGAGGTTGAAACATGAATAAAAAAAAGAAAATACAAAAATCAGTCCTTACCTTTACCCTACTCTTTTCTTTAGGCGTTTCATCTTTCCCGCTTACAACAACTATTCACGCAGATACACATGAGGAACAATCTGCTGAAAAGAAACTAGTCTCTTTAACGGAGCGTACATCATTATTTTTTGAATATCTCCAGAAAGGTAAGTATGCAGAGGCACTACAGTTGACGTCTGCTGCTTTTCAATCCAAGTTTACAGCAACCACATTACAAAACTGGTGGACACAAAGTGGCTGGAGCGGGATAAAAAGTATGGGAACCCCCGTGATAAAAGAACGAAACTTGGTCCATCAGACGGTGGAAATTCCAGCAGATACCGAAGGAACTACCATACCGCTACTCCTTAAATTCACACCTGGCGGGAAAGTAGATGAAATTGGAGAAAGGCCACCCGAGGAATCTTATACTATCCCGCATCCTAGCTATGATCAACCTGACTCCTATCAAGAACGTGAAATCGTCATTGGAAATTCTACCTATCCGTTACCAGCGACATTAACAGTTCCGAAACATAAGCGTGGTGAAAAACTGCCCGTAGTTGTTCTTGTTCATGGTGCTGGCATCCATGATCGCGATAGCACATATATGGGAACAAAAATCTTACGAGACATTGCGGTGGGCCTTTCATCCAACGGAATTGCAGTGTTGCGCTATGAAAAACGCACCTTAGAACATGCATTAAAGATGAGTACAGAACCTGTTACGTTAGACCGTGACACTACAGATGATGCTATATTTGCAGCAAAATCAGCAGCGCAGCAGGAAGGCATTGATCCAAATAATATTTTCATTCTTGGACATAGCCTAGGAGCTGGCACAATGCCACGTATACTAAGCAAAGCACCTTCCACACTTGTCCGAGGAAGCATCTTACTCGCACCACCTGCACGCCCTTTGACTGACATTGCTATTGATCATTCTCAATACCTTGGGGCGTCAAAGGAAGAAATCGATGAACTAAAAAGACAGGTCGCTTTTATTCAGGATCCTACTTTCAATCCCAATCATCCTCCAGCTGGCTACAATTTTGGGTCACCTCATTTTATGTATGATGTTTCTAGGTGGCGTCCAGTTGAAGAGGCAAAATCACGAAAAGAGCCTTTACTCATTCTGCAAGGAGTACGTGATTATCAAGTAACAGTAAAAGATGAATATACAAAATGGCAGAAAGGACTTTCAAACCGCGGGAATGTTCAGTTCAAAAAATATCCGAAATTGAATCATTTCTTCACGGAGGGTGACGGGGAATTAAGCCTCCCTAGTGAATATGAAATCCCTGCTAACGTTCCCGAATACGTCATCCAGGACATTATTACATGGGTTAACGAGACAAAAAAATAAGCAAACATCAAAAGCCTTCATGCAATCATTATTGCGTGAAGGCTTTTTGAAACTAGTGATTCAGAGATAGCTATTATTTTATATAATATTTGCCCCAAAACGAAAAATTAGAGTCTTTTATAGCAATGAAGTTCATTTTAAGAGCAACCTGTTCTGTGAGCTTAACGGTGATGGGCGGTACCCCTAGAATAAAGAAACAAGAGTAGTTAAAGAGACTACTCTTGTTTCTTTTCCTTCTCTTCTTTTTCAATTTCAGATACAGATTTTGCTGGTTTTTTAATCATTTTATCTAATTCCCCAGAACAACCAAACTTATCCTCAAATTTATCTGTAGTACTTATACTTGCATCAAACCATAATTCCTTATCATTATTTATATATCCTTCTACA
>NZ_JBNLYE010000450.1:0-2831 GCF_050172095.1 Bacillus sp. GMs2/2 | reverse complement strand
CATATACAGCAGATGATTAATTGGATTGAGAGCAATTTAAAAAAGAGATTTTCATTAGATGAATTATCTCGTTACATGGGGTATTCTCCTTATTATTGCTCTTTTAAATTTCATCAAGTAACGGGTTTCAGTATTAGACGTTATATTCTTCTTAGAAGGTTGTATTTATCTACGGAAGATTTAAAGAAAGGTAGGAAGATAATTGAGGTAGCGTTGGATTACGATTACTCTTCCCAAGAGGCTTATAGTAGAGCTTTCAAAAATGTTTTTGGAATGAATCCAAGAGAATACCAACTTAACAAAATGCCTATTCAATCATTTGTTAAACTAAATTTAAATAAAGAAGGGGTGTTTAAAATGAATATTTCTAGAAAAATAGAGGTTGAACAGTTACGAGATAGGAAGAGTGAGCTATTTGATAAAGAGGTACTTAACATATTAAATGGTCAAGTTATGTATGAAGAATTTAAAAACGAAAAGCTAATGGGTGATTCTGATTATGCACCATTTAATGAGGCAATGTGTGTGAACTCGGCTACTACTCAAGTTTTTAATGAAGAGTTTATTAAAACAAGAGCGAAAGGACATAACAGTTCAGTAGAAAGTTATATAAAAAAGGTTATAGATCCGTTAGAAAACCTTTTTACGAAAAAGTATAAATGTATTGTTCTATGGTTTGGTGAAGATATGTTTTGCCAAATGAACCTACTTACCATACTTTCTCACCTTGAACAGTCTGCTTATGAAGGGAAGGTATACTTAAATAGCTTTAGAGAGGATGAATTTAAAGTAAATCAAATTGAACTTGAATTGGGGAATTATTCTTCTATATACAATGAAGTATTAGTACACCATAAAAAGACCTCTCATAAGGTACCACCTGTAATGTATCAGGCTATAGACTTATTTTTAGAAATGTTAACAGAAGATAATGCAGTAATGAAATTCATCTCTAAAAATAAAGATTTATCAACTCGTGAATTATTAATAAAGTTGTTTTATCTTTTTCCAACAATCGGATATGGAGATACTCAGTACATAGAGCTGATTAATAAAATAAAGAAGAAAGCTACACCAAAAATATAGGTGCAGCTTTCTTCTTATAATTGCTCAAGTAATTCTAATTCTTTTTCTACAAATAGCATTAGTTCTTTAATTGTTTCACCAGAAAAATCAAAACGAATACCGGCTGCATCATACACTTCTTTTATAGATTGCGAGCTTCCTAGTGATAATGCCTTTTTATAATTTTCTAGCGCTTGCTTAGGATCCTCTTTATATTGTTTATACATTTGTAATGCACCAAGTTGGGCGATCGCATATTCAATATAATAAAATGGTACTTCAAAAATATGGAGTACAGGTAGCCAACTCGTTGCTATCCAGTTTTCGTAGCCATCAATATGTATGACGCTAGACTGATAATGTTTTTGAAGTTGTAAGTATTTTTCATTTCTTTCTTCAGAAGTATGACTTGGATTTTCATACAGCCAGTGTTGAAATTGATCGACAATAAGCATAATAGGTAAATATGAAATAACATCTTTAAAGAAGTTAATTTTTGCTTGTTTTAAATCTTTTTTGTCTGTATAGAAGGTATCCCAATAATTAAGCGAGAATAACTCCATTGTCATACTGGCTAGCTCAGCTGTTTCAGCTGGAATTTCTATATACTGTCGTAATTTTAATGGTTTTATGAGTTCGTTATGAATACTATGACCCATTTCATGTATAAAAGTGACAATATCATCTTGTGTATAATTTAAGTTCATAAAAATATAAGATAATTGTGAAGCTGGTAAGTACTCACAAAAGCCACCAGCTGCTTTTCCTTTGCGGCTTGTTAAATCAAGACAATTGTGTTTATACATTCGGTTTAAAAGTGCTGAAAATTCAACATCTAGTTTATTAAAGATATGAGTGCTCTTTTCAATTAAATCATTTTCATTTGCAATAGGTTTAAGTACTTTTTGATCTGGAGTTACAGCTGATACATCCCACGGGCGAAGCGTATCAACTTGCAGTTTATCTTTTTTCTCTAGCAATATTTTATCTTTAAGAGGCACAACATACTTACGTATGGATTCAGCTAGTTCATAGCAATCTTTCGCTGAATAATCAAAACGCTCGTATTTTTTGAACATATAATCGCGATAATTCTCTAGTTGAATATTTTTTGCTTTTTGATGGCGAATTTCAATTAATTGATTTAATATGTTTTGGAGTTCTTTTTCAACAGATAAAAATTTTTCAGAAATAATGGTTTTTGCCTTTTTACGGGTGTCACGATTCGAATCTTGTAAATAGGATTGTAATTCTGTTATCGTTTTTTCTTCTCCGTCCCAAATTCCACTTAATCCTCCAGTGATTTCAAAGTACTCTGTGATTAATTTGTCTTCCTTTATTTCTAATTCAATATTTTCCTCACAAAATAACTTTTGAGCGTTTTTTATTTTTGTATCTAATAAACCATATACGTTAGAATCTAATTCCATTCGAAAAGGTGACTCTAAATATTTATTATCCAATAAATTTTGGTACCGCTTTAAAAGTGGCTTTACAAATTGTTGATCATGTTCAAAAGTATCCTTTATTTCTTCATCATCCGTATTACATTGAAAGGCGATGTAATGTGATCTTAATTGTTCTTCGATGTCCCAAATTACTTTTGACTGCTCTTTTAACCAATTTTCAAGGTCTAGTTTTGAAGAAATCATTTTATTTAATAAAGTCGAAAGAGTTTTGTCCAATTGTAGTACATTACTAATATCAATCGTATTTACACGTTGCATTATATATCCCTCACTTTTTATTTATTCATAGAGATATTC
>NZ_JBNLYE010000449.1:0-2845 GCF_050172095.1 Bacillus sp. GMs2/2 | reverse complement strand
AAAAAGCAATGCAAATCAACAAGAGAACCAGAAAGAAAGGGATATAAAAGAAGCAGATAAAGCGGTTATGGAGTATGTTAAAGCTGAAATTGAAGTGGACTACGGAAAGTTAGCAACGTTAGTTTATGAACCATTAAAGGATGAGGATAGAAGTGTACGTCATCCAGGAGTTAGTAAGGATATGGGAAGTAGATACGATTTATATAGATATGATTTAGAGGAAGGAAAAAATGAACTCTATTACGCAGTAAAATTCTATGATCCTGTAAAGGATGGGCCAGTAAATATAGAGTTGAAAATGGTGAAAGATGAAAAAGATGGGAAATGGAAAAATTATAGCTGGACTTGGAATTGGGAACATAATATCAAGGACATAGTTGGGAGTGTAAAACCTATACATGTCCATAAATGGGGGCAAAAGGAATGAAAAAACTTTTCTCTATTTGTATGATTCTTGTATTCTTTTTACTACCGTTAGGGCCTCATGTGGCCCTAGCGGAAGATACAAAAAAGGAAGAAAAACAGGAACAAAAAGGGGCGAGAATTTCTGAAAATCTATTTAGTGGGTACACAGATGGGATTTACAAAGATAAATATTATGAGATTGATACGTACCAGCCAAAGGAAGATGAAAAAAATGTATTTCAAAAAGTTGGTGGGTACTTATTTGGTGATGATAGTGTAGGTAAAGATTTACAGAGGATGTTGTATACAACTTGTCAATGGTTTGCGAACATGGCTTTTCAATTAAGTGTAATTCTTAGTCAATTAACCATTTTCTTAGTTGATCAAGCGTTGAATCTGGATATTGTAGATGCTGTAGCGGATAAATTAGGAGCGGCTATGCAAAATATTGCTGGTATTGAAAAAGGGGGCTTTTTATCTTCTGGACTGTTCCCAGCAATTATCGGTATTGCGTGTGTGTTATCGGCTTGTTATGCAGGCTATATCTTCTTTATTAAGCGCCAACCCTCAAAAGGTCTAAGTGAGTTAGTAAAAACGGTATTGGTTATTGCTTTTATTGTTACGTACATTGGGAACGCAAGTACAATCTTAAAGAGTGCAAATACAATTAGTTCTGAAATTAGCGTAACAGTATTAGCGAAGGCAACGGGGACGGTTGCGGGTGATCCTGGACGCTCCAAAGCGGACGCAATCTTTTCAGTAAAAAAGCAGATTTGGGATTTGTTAGTTGAACGACCATATTTGTTTCTACAGTATGGGGAGGATTCAAAAGAAAAATTAGGTGCTAAACGAGTAGATGAACTATTAGCAACGCCTCTTGGAAAAGATAGAGATGAAAAGATAAAAAAGGAAGTTAAAGACGGAAATCAAATGATGGTGATTTCTTCTGTAGGAGAGCGCCTTGTATTTACAGTCATGTATTATGTTGTGAATACATTCGCAGGTGTTCCAGTAATCGCGTTTTGTTTACTAATTGTAGCATTCCAATTATGGTTCCTTGTCATGAGTATTATCTCACCAATCGTCATGGCGGTGGCTTTATTGCCAGGACATCGCAGAGTAATTGAAAGCTGGGCTTCACAATGGATTCGACCATTGGCATTAAAAATCTTTATGTCTGTTATGCTTGTCATCATCTTTACGATAGCAGAACTACTTTATGTGTTACCAGAAGCGGGCGTTGCAGGATATGTGTCTACAATGATTTTCCAAATTCTTGTTTTCGTTCTTTGCTATCTGTTTAGAGGAAATATTGTTGCGGCCTTTAGTCGAGCACGTGGTGTGTATGAAACGGTCACAAATATATCTCTTATGACTGAAAACTTTGTAGATAAGGGGAAAGAGTACGCTGGAAATACAATGTCTTATATTGGAGACAAAATGGGAATGCATTTTAACAACGCGGCTGAATTGGCGGCGGCAGGCGGCCAGTTAGAAAATGCAGGGACAGACGACGAAAAGACAAAAGCCAACCCGTTAGTGCAAGCCAATATACCGAATGATTTACCAAATAATCAAACGGAACAAGAAAAAGAAGAGAATCAAAAGAAAGGAAAACTTATTTCTTTACAGGATCGTGATAAACAGGGGAATTTACTACAGCAGGAAGAGGAAGGGAAAGAACAAACGCCACTAGGTGAAGAAGAGGCACCAATGCAACAAGACCTTATCAGCTTAGATAAGGAAGCATTAGAACAAGAAATGGAAGGACAACAAGAAGGAACAGAGGTAGAAGAATCAGAAATGGGCGTTCAACCAGAGCTTGTATCTTTACAAGATGAGGAAATCCCTACAGGAGAAGAAATGCCAGCTGATATAGAGGCATATGAAGAAATTCAAACAGAAGTACCAGAACAAGAGGTACCATTAGAAGACGTTTCAACTGATATGGAAGCATATGAAGAAATCCAAACAGAGGTGCCAGAACAAGAAATACCACTAGAAGAGGTTTCAAGCGATATGGAGGCATATGAAGAGATTCAAACAGAAGTACCAACACAAGAACTTCCATTAGAGGAAGTGTCAACAGATCATGAAGCACATGAAGAAATCCCATCCGATATCCCACAACAAGACATTCCGATGGATATTTCAAGAGAAGAAATACAGCCAGAACAGGAAACTTCAACACATATTCCACAACAAGAAATTTCAACACCAATTGAAACAGAGGCAAATGAACCTTTAATACCAGATACAATTCGTGCAGATGTAAATGAGGAAGGTGTCATTGTCCCTCATACACCAGAAACAACAAGTGCAGATATACCAGATGCTATTCCTGCAGAAGTAAATGAGTCTGGGGAGATTGTTGCAAAAAAACCTAATATAGATGTCGAGTCAACTGTACAAGAAATAAATTCTTCTGACTCATTTATCC
>NZ_JBNLYE010000448.1:0-2860 GCF_050172095.1 Bacillus sp. GMs2/2 | reverse complement strand
CTTTTTAGTAATGCTAGCTTTTTTATTAATATTTAGTATTTCTTTTCTAGTAAAAAATTAAGAATAAATCTTATTTTAAGGAGAAGTTGATATGAGTTTAAAAGAACATGCAATGAAAAAGTTTCAAGAAAAAATGACTTCCAATGAGAGCGTACAAGGTATGATTACAACCTATTATGAAATGCAAAATGGTATATCCGGATTAGTCGGTGTACCAAATGGAAATTCTACTCCTGTGCAAGGGATTTTAGCATATACAGAACGACAATTGTTATTTTATAGTGAAATGTTTGGCAAGCTTCCTATTTCATTACAGATACCTTTCCATAAAATTAATGAAATAAAAGAAAAAAAACAAGCTTTCGCCCTTTTTAAAACGATTCCAGCTATTGCTGTTTCCCATGAAGATCAAGATGTTTTTTCAACACGTGGAGATAAAGAGGGGTTTGTACGTTTAAAAGAATTCTTTGAAAAAGTTAAGTATATGTCAAACTAGTAAATTCTAATCTTCACTAAAAATTGAACTACCCAAATAAGATCATTTTGTACACGTGCTGATGAGCTGCTAAGCTTAAAATCCAGCCCGTTTATTTTACACAATAATGGTTCAAAAAATTATATTGTTAGGAGCTAATTACATAGTATGAAAAAATATCTTTCTATTACACTACTTTTAGTTTTATTTGGATTATTGTCCCCATTCTCTAATATACATGCGGAGACAAATAACACAGGCTTAAATAAAATTGATCAGATTGCTAATGTTTTTAATGATAATACCAATTTAAACGAGAAAATTAGTTATATTAATAGTAGTGATGTTAATAACTGGTCAATTAAAGAGATTAATCTTACCTTAGACAAAATAGATAGTTTAAATCTAAACATAATGGAACGCGCCACATTGAAGAGAGAGATAATACGTAATTTTGGTTTTTTTAATTTTGATTTTAAAGGAACAAATTCGGATGTTTTAGCATTTAAAGAGTTAAAAATAGAAATTGTCGAGACCAATCAACCACTTACACTATATAGAAGAAGTAAATCTGGGGAACCAGAGTCTAAATACGGTCTTGGTTATTGGTGGGGAGATAAAGCGAGAAGTATTGAAGAAACTAGAAATGAGTTGGCTGTATTAGAAGCATGGGGAAATCCACTCAATACGATATACAAAATTCAAGTACCAAAGGGGATTAAAATGCTTAAAGGATTAACAGCCCCTCAAACTCAATATCTAAATGGGACAGATACAGTGCAAGAATATAGAAAAGGTGGAGCAATTCAATATTGGATTAATAACGTAAATAACAATTGGCTACAATGAAATATTTCTAGGAGGCCAGCATGGAAAATGATTATGAATTTATAAAGTTGATTCTAGATTGTGAGCATATTATTAAACAACACACCCCTAGTAATCCTGACGATGTTAAGAGATATCATTTAATGTTAGATGAACTGAAAGGTTTAAGAATGACTATGAAATTGAAACAATTAAATACTAGGTTGTATTATTTATCAATAACACAAATGCTCGAAAAAAATGATCCAGAAGAAGTACTATATGCTGTATTAAAGTTAAATGAATTTTATTGTACTCACTATCAAAATATATAGAAAAAATAATCAAAGCTTATTTATTAGATAAAATGGTTTATGTAAAAGGTACTCGAATGGGTGCCTTTTCTTCATGAGAAAATCCATTATTAACTACATCTACATTTTCAGCATAAGCATCGATATGAAACTGACTACCTGACATGAACACAAACAATGCAATCATTAACTTGAAAACAATATTTTTCATATTTTATCTCCTACTACAACGAATTTTACTAATAGTATTAGAATCCATTAGAAACTTTAAATTAGGATCAGGAACAAAATAAATCCAATTAAAGACCAAAATTTGAAACCAAATATCATTGAATGGATATATAATTATTATTGAAGAGCAATCTGTAGGTCCCACAGGTACATATCAAAAGAGGAAAGCATTTACTTAAAGTGCTTTCCTCTCCTTTTTATTATCATAATGGAGGCTTCACAATGAAAGAACATAACAAACAAAAATCATATTATATAAGAGAATACACATTAAGAGATAAGAGTACAAAATCAATTAGGGTTGAACCCTGGCGCTCTTTTAAAGAGGAAATGAAGGTACTTGGTATTACGGATAATGACATTTTTCAAATACAACTGATTAAAAAACGTATATGAAATTGCGAATCCTTTTGTAAATGTTGTAATACAAACGAAAATGGAATAACATTTCCAGCATGTAACTTATACAATAAAAAAGAGCAACGTGCTACCAACATGCGCTCTCCTTTAGATAGCTGCTACCATTAAGGCCGTGGCCACTAAAAAATAACACCTACAGTATTTGTAGGTGTTATTTTTAATCATTTAGGCTTGTAAAATGTTTCGTATTTCTTCTATACGTAAATTTGTAAACTTTGCAATATCTTCGATTGGCATTCCATTTTTATGCATTCCACGAATTAATTGAATTTTTCCTTCTTCAATCCCCTCTTGACGCCCTTCTTTCTTTCCTTCATTACGAGCATGAGCAAATTTTGCGGCTTCATCCATCAACGCTTTCTCCCTTGCTTCATACGCTTGTCGGAAAGAAGAATCTTGACTCATACGTTCCCATTTATTCATTGCTTTTTGTAAAATAGGGTCTTGGTTCATCGCAATATCCTCCAATGTTTGGGTTAATTGTTCATCCTCATTCGCTGGAAGTAATAACAACCAACGAACAAACGAGTCTTCCCAGGGATTTATTTGTTCATTTCGCCACTGTTGCATGAGTTTTGGAATCTCCACAATATGAACTTCAATATCATCACTC
>NZ_JBNLYE010000447.1:0-2861 GCF_050172095.1 Bacillus sp. GMs2/2 | reverse complement strand
TTATAGCATTTCCTTCATCTTCACCACAAGCTACGTAATTTTGCATGTCTGATTCATGATAAAGTACCCATGTCATCCCAATGTTTTGTTCATTTACCACAGAAATATCTACTTCTTTTGGAACTGTAACGTCAAACGTATAAACATCTGTTTGATCAGGAGCAATTAGATTTCCTTTTACAAGCTCATTAAATGGGAGTACCTTTTCCTCTTCAAGGGATCCACCTGTTTGCGGATCTTGTTTTACAGTAACTTTTGTTTGTTCTTTACTTTCTTTTCCTCTGCTATCTTTCACAGTTAGTTCCACAGTATATGTTCCTTTTTCCCCATATACATGGATTGGGCTGGCTTCAGTACTTGTTGTACCATCTCCAAAGTTCCATAGATAAGAAATAATTTTTCCATCTTCACTTTCTGTGCCATCACTATGGAATTGAATTCCTTCATTTACTATCCCACTATATGGTCCATTCATATTTACTATAGTCGTTGTTTTTTCTTTTTCCTCTGTTGCAACACCATGGAAAACAATATCATATTCAAACTGATTTTCTGCATTCACACGGTAGTTAACAAAATAGGCTGTAACTGTTTTATAGCCGCTCCATTCTTTTTGAGACAACTGCTCCAAGGTTTGATTGATTTGTTTACTCATCGTTTTCCAGTCTTCAGACTCACCTTTTGATGTACTACCTATGTACTTGCCTTCTACAGTAAATGTGTTAAAGAATTGAGACTCATGTTTTGTAATTTTTGCATCTTTTATATTAGTTACATCTACAATTTCTTTCTTCACTTCAGCTAACGGCTTAGGTGCATGTTGTATTAAGTAATCATTTGTTACTTGCGGTACATTGTATTTATCTTGATTATCAATCAACTGCTGCATATACGTTTGATATTCTGTATTCAGCTGTGGATCTTTACTTAATGCTTCCCGATAAGCGTCATAATTTTTCACATCGTTCGCACGGATTAAATCCTGAATCTTATCAAAGGTTTCAAAGTGATGATTATATAGATAAGACTGTAGTGCAAAGGAATAATTATAAAAATCCCATGATCCATATTTTGCGAACAAAGTTTGCTTTGCAGTATAACGGCTTGCCGGATTAGATGATAAGCCACTTATAATACTTTTACGTGGAACAACATTATTTGTACGTGTAGATCCTGCAAAGAATTCTGCATTCCCCTCTTGGAACCAAGTTAAGCGTTCATTTTGATATAGTTCTCCGCTCCCAAATAGACCAGGAACCTCGTATCTTCCTTGTAAATAATGAGTGAATTCGTGACGGAATAACTCTTCTAGACTATAAATACTCTGTTTTGGTGTACGCTCATATGTAAAGAAAGTACCCTTCTCTTCAATATAAATACCGCCGTTGTTCGTTTCATATCCATATAATTGTCTATTTAATTGATAATCATCTGGATTATTATAAATTACAATTGTCAGCACATCATCTGCGTTACCTGGTTCTAGTGCTTTATCATTTCCAATTACACGGTGATATTGTGCCTTTACTTCTTTGGCTGCCCAATATAACCTTTTAATTTTCTCTTCGGTTACTTTATCGCCTGTCTTAAAAACAATAGATCCATCATCAAATGTATATGTTTTAGGTAAGTATTGTAACTTCCCTTCTTCACGTATTTTCTGTAAATCTACTGTATTTCCATCATAATCTTTTCCACCGTAGTTTGTTTTGATTTGCTCTACCGCTATAAAATAAGGTCCACTTAGGCGAGGATACATATTCATCGCTTGTGTAATAACTTCCAATCCTTTGTTTGGATTGCTATGAAATTTCCCTAAACGTCCTGCATAATAAATACCGTTATTAATTAGCCAACTATTCTCAGTTGTTAAATTCCGTATGAGAGCAATTCTACTAACCTCATTTATAAAGTTATCTATCTTTCCATACCACATTGTTGCATTAGGCTTTTTATTCGTTTCCTGCAAATAAGATTGTATATCATAATCAATACCTTTTACGATTTCATATACAGCTTGTTCTTTCGTATAATCATTAGCATACATAGAACGGTTATCATTAAACTGTTTTAAAATATTTGCCGCATATTGTACTGTTTCAGCATCACTAGAAGCATTACTAATTAATTTCCCATACGCAACTACTACTCTATCTTGCTCAGCTGTACCTAATGTAAAGTTTGGGTTTTTTGCAATAGCTTTTAATGCTGGTAAACATTTGTCATGGAAGTTTCTCTCATTTAAGTAACCTACTTCATTATTAAAATATCCCACATAAAAAGCAGAACGTAATATCTCAACGAAAGTTTCAATCCCCATTGAGTCCTCTTTCGTAAAAGATTTCCCTCGTTGTCCCAATTCATCAATAATAACGTTCATGCGATCTCTATTTTGATAAAAAGCTTTCGTATCTTGATTGAATTGAAATA
Organism: Bacillus sp. GMs2/2; assembly: GCF_050172095.1. NCBI lineage: Bacteria > Bacillati > Bacillota > Bacilli > Caryophanales > Bacillaceae > Bacillus > Bacillus sp. GMs2/2. Next base: position 431 of record NZ_JBNLYE010000447.1, on the reverse strand, counting down.
AGTCTGTAATTTGATTCCATGAAACTCTTGATAGCGTATCAATGAATTCACTATCAGACATTTTATTCAGTTCTGCCAGAGTATAGCTTTGCTTTAATTGCCTTACTTCAGGTTTCATCACCGGAGTAGGTCGTTGTGAAAAATCGCCTACTTTTAAACGCTCTTCAAAAGTTAAAGTTCCATCCGCTTTTGTAGCATGTGCAATTTCATCTTTTAAAGTTTCTGTCCCGATCGGTTTCATCTGTAACGTATTATAGGGTGTTTTTTCTTCTGCGGATACCTGTGTTTGAATACTTCCAAATGATAATGCCACCGTACTAATACCGATCATCATTTGAGTAAATTTTAAATTCTTGTTCATAACATTTCCTCCATTTATATATTCCACCCAAAAATATAACATTTTATCTTAATAAATTATTATAAAATGT
>NZ_JBNLYE010000446.1:0-2873 GCF_050172095.1 Bacillus sp. GMs2/2 | reverse complement strand
TACCTGCTGTTGGCAAGTAGCAATTTATCTAATGAAAAGATCACTTGTTTCCAAGACAAGTGATCTTTTTATATACATTACCTATACTATTTTTGAAATCCATTAGATATTTTAGTTTCCTTATTTATATTGTGTACTCATTTCCCCACTCCTTTGATTTAAATACTATATTCCGTTTTCAGCAGCATCGAGTTATAGTATCGACTCGATATATAATAAATATTGTTTAATCTAAAAGCCACTGTTATATTCACCTTTTATAAATCCTTCTTCACTAGAGTCAAATGAATATCGTTTTTCATATCCAACTTCATATTCTTCCATGTAATTTCGTTCTTAATGTGTAAATGTGTAAATGTGTAAAAGTGTAAACGTGGACATTTACACTTTTACACAAGTTCACAAAAATAATACAGCAATAAATTTTAATATTTTAATATAATTAAATAGACTTCGTTATTTACAAACAGGAGGGATTTCATTGGAAGACTTTGATGATGAGCTACGCCAAATTGATATGGATCAAAAAGAAGCGATACTAATTGTAAGGGCTTACAAAAGGTATTTAGCAAAAACAGATGAAGATAGGGAATATGGAACAGAAGTAATTGAATGTATTAGCAATAGTGATACTACTCGTGAGGATGCGGATTTTATTATAAGATGTACGGAAGTTATTGATAATCTTATCGATAAAGTTGTCAAGAAGAAAATAGCAAATAAAAGCTAATCTACTACTATAGGATAACCCTCCTAAAAAACATCTAGCATATAGACTACGGATTATCTCTAAATGAGCTTGTTGCTTTACGAATGAAACATTTGCATTTTTAGAACTATACATTATCTATTCCTGAACTAGTGATCCAATATATCACAGCGATAATTCACTCTTTGTTTTTTGCCACTTTAGGTTCGGAACCTATCTTTGGAGTTATGATGAAGATGTACCAAGATTTCTCACGAAAATCTCTATTCAAAAAAATGATTAGTTTGGAGATAAAGCAAGCAAATTTGAGGAAAGGGATCTCTGCATAACATTTTCGAAATACTTTTATTTTAAAGATGATCCAGAGCAATGCACAGCTGAACATGTTGTGAAGCAATTAGGATTTAAAACTCACATATAATTTTTTAGTAGAAAAGGAATAAAAAAACAAGTTTGTTAGACAAACCACTTTTTCTTTTTACAATTTTTTCTTTTTGGTAAGTCAGGAAACTTCTTCATTGTGTCAACAGCATGCATGAGCGTGAAATATGGATGTTTTAAAATCATTTTCGGTCCGCTCTTTTTCATAACTTCCTTAACTAAACCTTTCATATCTGGTTTATAACAATGAATTTTGCAATTTTGACATGCTGGTTTCTTTTCTTGAAATGGACATTTTGATAAACGAAAATAAGCATAATCTTTTAATTTTTGACATTCTTCACATAGAGTATTTTGTTTATGTTCGTTTTTACAATATATATCAATCATAATGCTAATTGTTTTCTCTTCACGTTCAATCCGATTCATAAATTGGCGCCTCCTGTTTCAAAGTCTCTCTGCTTTGATTGTAAAACTTTTTAGAGAGTTTATTTAAATTTTTAATGACAGTTTTTCTAATGTTTATCTCTTTCCTAAGACTTAAATATGGTTTCTTCTTTTTCTTGTGAGCTTCGGGTGCCTAAACGACTCGAACAGCAAGAGTTCACTTGATTTTTCCACGTTATTAATTGATTCTATTGGAAGGTGAGGAGTATTTGAAGTTTACTGCTATATCAAATAATTCAGCCTTAGAGCACGCAATCAGCGTTTTGTTTTAGGACCACTATACAATTTTTAAATTAATGAATATGTGGTGGTACCGTTTTTTATAAAATTGGATTTTTAGCGGAATGAATGTTAAGTTAACTTTACATTTTGTTAATTATGGTATACATTGAGGGTAAGAGGTGGTGAACTTGACTATTTTTAACAAAGTAAAGGAAATTAGAGCTCGTTTTAATTTCACACAAAGTGTATTAGCTGAAAAAGTTGGAGTGACGAGGCAAACGATCGCAACAATTGAAAAAGGGGATTACGTCCCTTCATTATTACTAGCATTGTCAATTTGTGATGTGTTTGATTTGAAGATGGAAGAAGTGTTTGTATTAAATAAGGAGGAAGAAGAGGATGAATAGATTGATGATTTCTTATGTGATTAATGTACTTATTATGGCATTAGCATGTTGGGTATTCATAGAACTTTATTACGGCATTATAGAACTTGCCAATATTATTGAAGCTAAGAAAGTAGCCTTTGAAGTATCATTAAATATTACACCAGTCTTATTCTTATTAGTTATAGGTATTGTAATAACAATTTTTTATAAAATACAGCGGAAGAAATATAATGCCCTTTCATATCTGATGTATCCACTATTGTTTCCCCTAGAAGACGAACGTGAAAAGTTAATTACTGAAAGAGCTTGTCGTACAGCATTTGTTTCAGTATGGTATGTGTTAATCATCGCAATTGGATTTTTAGTGCTTTCTCCTATTTTTAATATGTATATTCCAGGATATCCCTTATACATTGTATTTAGTGTTTTCTTTATTCAAATGACAGTTTTTTATTTATCTTTATACCGAAATAAAATAATGTAAAGCGAGACCCTCTTGTAAAAGCAAGAGGGTTTCTTTATATGCATGATTTATAGTGATTCACTTAATAATTTTCTATTTTCTAACATATCATTTAATAGAATCTGTCCCATCATCATTGCAAAGTTATCCCTGGTTTTTGTATAGTAGTCATTAAGTTTTAATAGATAGTCTTTCCTGGGGACATAGGTGATTACAAATCCACGGTTTACTTCTTTAGGCAAAGGAATATATATATTTTTAA
>NZ_JBNLYE010000445.1:0-2878 GCF_050172095.1 Bacillus sp. GMs2/2 | reverse complement strand
GAAAAGCAATGCGAATCAACAAGAAAGTCAGAAAGAACGTGATATGAAAGAATCAGATAAAGCCGCAGTTGCTTATTTAAAGGCATATATTGAAATGGACCGAAAAAAATTAAATGAACTACAGTACAAAAAATATGATTTTGGAGAGGATCGAGTAAAAAATCCAGACATTAGTAAAGAAATGAAAGAGCGCTACGATTTGTATAGATATGATTTACAAGAGGGCGAGGATGAATTTTATTACAGAATAAAATTTTATGATCCTGTAGAAAAGGCTCAAATGGGGTTATACCTCCGAATGGTTAAAGATAAAAAGGATAATAAGTGGAAAAATTATGAATGGGCATGGGATTCAACAAATAGTCTTAATTCAATTGTGGGAGATGTGAAACCTGTACATGTCCATAAATGGGGGCAAAAGGAATGAAAAAACTTTTCTCTATTTGTATGATTCTTGCATTCTTCTTACTACCGTTAGGGTCCCATGTGGCCCTAGCGGAAGATATAAAAACAGAAGAAAAACAGGAACAAAAAGGAGCGCGAATCTCTGAAAATCTATTTAGTGGGTACACAGATGGGATTTACAAAGATAAGTATTACGAAATCGACACATATCAACCAAAGGAAGAAGATAAGAACGTGTTTCAAAAAGTTGGTGGATACTTATTTGGTGATGATAGTGTAGGAAAAGACTTGCAAAGAATGTTGTATACAACATGTCAATGGCTTGCCAATATGGCGTTTCAGTTAAATGTAATACTTGGCCAGTTAACAATTTTTTTAGTCGATCAAGCATTGAACCTGGATATTGTAGATACCGTAGCGGATAAATTAGGTGCGGCTATGCAAAATATCGCTGGTATTGGAAAAGGTGGTTTTTCATCTTCTGGACTATTCCCAGCAATTATCGGCATTGCTTGTGTGTTATCGGCTTGTTATGCGGGCTATATTTTCTTTATTAAGCGCCAGCCCTCAAAAGGTTTAAGTGAGTTAGTAAAAACAGTTTTGGTTATTGCTTTTATTGTTACGTACATTGGAAATGCAGGTGCGATTTTAAAGAGTGCAAATACGATTAGTTCTGAAATTAGTGTAACGGTATTAGCAAAAGCAACAGGAACGGTTGCGGGTGATCCAGGACGTTCCAAAGCGGATGCAATCTTTTCAGTGAAAAAGCAGATTTGGGATTTGTTAGTTGAACGACCATATTTGTTTCTACAGTATGGGGAAGATTCAAAAGAAAAATTGGGAGCTAAACGAGTAGATGAATTATTGGCAAAAGCGCCAGGTGAAGATCGTATAAAAATAGTACAAAAAGAGGTAAAGGATCAAGGAAACCAAATGATGGTTATTTCCTCTGTAGGAGAGCGCCTTGTATTTACAGTCATGTATTATGTTGTGAATACATTCGCAGGTGTTCCAGTAATTGCGTTTTGCTTACTAATTGTAGCATTCCAATTATGGTTCCTTGTCATGAGTATTATCTCACCAATCGTCATGGCGGTGGCTTTATTGCCAGGACACCGCAGAGTAATTGAAAGCTGGGCTTCACAATGGATACGCCCATTAGCATTAAAAATATTTATGTCTGTTATGCTGGTCATCATCTTTACAGTAGCAGAACTACTATATGTGTTACCAGAAGCGGGCGTTGCAGGATATGTGTCTACAATGATTTTCCAAATTCTTGTTTTCGTTCTTTGTTACCTGTTTAGAGGAAATATTGTGGCGGCCTTTAGTCGAGCACGTGGCGTGTATGAAACGGTCACAAATATATCTCTTATGACTGAAAACTTTGTAGATAAGGGGAAAGAGTACGCTGGAAATACAATGTCTTATATTGGAGACAAAATGGGGATGCATTTTAACAACGCGGCTGAATTGGCGGCGGCAGGCGGCCAGTTAGAAAATACAGGGGCAGACGACGAAAAGACAAAAGCCAACCCGTTAGTGCAAGCAAATATACCGAATGATTTACCAAATAATCAAACGGAACAAGAAAAAGAGGAAAATCAAAAGAAAGGAAACCTTATTTCCTTACAGGATCGTGATAAAGATGGGAATTTACCACAGCAGGAAGAGGAAGGAAAAGAACAAACGACACCAGGTGAAGAAGAGGCACCAATGCAACAAGACCTTATCAGCTTAGATAAGGAAGCATTAGAACAAGAAATGGAAGAACAACAAGAAGGAACAGAAGTAGGAGAATCAGAAATGGAAGTTCAACCAGAACTTGTATCTTTAGAAGATGAGGAAATTCCAACAGGAGAGGAAATGCCAGCTGATATAGAGGGATATGAAGAAGTTCAACCAGAAGTGCCAGAACAAGAGGTACCATTAGGAGATATTCCGACTGATATAGAAGTATACGAAGAGGTACAACCAGAAGTACCAGAACAAGAGGTACCAGAACAAGAAATGCCACTAGAAGAAGTTTCAAGCGATATGGAGGCATATGAAGAGATTCAAACAGAAGTACCAACACAAGAACTTCCATTAGAGGAAGTGTTACCAGATCATGAAACATTTGAAGAAATCCCATCCGATATCCCACAACAAGACATCCCAACAGAAGAAATTCCGATGGATATTTCAAGAGAAGAAATACAACCAGAACAGGAAACTTCAACACATATTCCACAACAAGAAATTTCAACTCCAATTGAAACAGAGTCAAATGAACCTTTAATACCAGATACAATTCGTGCAGATGTAAATGAGGAAGGTGTCATTGTACCTCATACACCAGAAACAACAAGTGCAGATATTCCAGATGCTATTCCTGCAGAAGTAAATGAGTCTGGGGAGATTGTTGCAAAAAACCCTAATATAGATGTCGAGTCAACTGTACAAGAAACAAATTCTTCTGACTCATTTATCT
>NZ_JBNLYE010000444.1:0-2881 GCF_050172095.1 Bacillus sp. GMs2/2 | reverse complement strand
AATACGGTTTCATATAAGAAAATAATTCATGTTAATCAAATTTCCATATAAAAAAGAAAAGGTGAATATTTATGTATCCACCTTCCCATCTCCCTCTACCCACTTCATTATTTCTTCCACATCTAAATCCGTATACGTCTTTTCACCATAACGAACAGACTCATATAACGAGATAATATCCCTTGTTCTACAAATTCTTTTTAACCATTGTTGCATCGTTTCATAGGATCTTCTCTGTTCATGAAATGGTAATGTTCTTTCCCATTCAACTAACGTTTTTCTTATCTTATCTGTCGGTAACGGCTGTTCTAACTGATGAATGACTTTTTCATTCTTTATGCTTCTTACCGCAGTGTGCTTTGTAACCAATTCTTTCTCCTGTACTATTTCTGTTTTCGTCAATTTTTTCCTAATATACTTGTAGATGGCATATATAATTGATATTGCAATTATCACATAAAAAGCTATAGTAATCCATATATTTGAAAGAACAGAAAGCACGTCACTCCATAGACTTTCTCTTTCGAAAGGTTGAAATTTTTTACCCGTTTTCGTTCTTATACCTGTATCTTCTACTTCTTCATATTCATCTTCATCTATTTTGGAATCATCGAAATTTTCACCTATACTAGTAAAATCATAATTTCTTTCCGATATTGTCTTAGTCTTACTGAAAAAACGCTCTTTTACTATGTCTTGTACATACACAACACCTTGTGATAACGTTATCGCACTAATCGCAAAGAAAAGTATGATTAAAGTTCTTACACTCCATAACTTCACTTTCATATGCCGCTTCTTATTCACCATGACATAAGCCCCTTCTTATTCTTTCATTACAATCCATTTATTCGTTCTACTGTATTTCTTTGGTGAAGTACCGATAATTAAAGGAACCGCATCCAGTTCCTTTCGACGAAAGCCTGCTGTGTAAAAGTAAGAAGAAGATATAGGCGTATCTTGGTCTGATATCGAGGCAAGTACCTTTAATACATTTTGCAAATGTTTCCGATTATCCCCATTTTTTATATGTAGCAAACCGTTATCTTTTACACTATTAATCCATACTTCAAACGAACAGTTTTGCATAAGAAGTTGTTTGCATATACCTGCTGTTAATTCAATTAGTTCCTCTATATCATTTCGCAAAGAAACACCACTTTTATTTTGCAAGTTGAGATAAATCGCGTATTTATCACATTGTGTTCGCTCATACTTTTTCGCAGTTATCGTCCCTGTTTTCGCTGTTGCACTCCAGTGGATGGAACGAAAATCTTCATTTTCATAAGACTTTACTCCCATTACTTTCGTTTCATCATATAAGGGTGAAGACATCGCTTTTCGAAATCCTCGTGACCATTCTTGTAATTCAGGAACTTGTATTTTCGGAACAGCTGGTAAGACTAAATAAGAGGGCGTATCAACTTGTTTATATGTTATATGGTTCGTTATAAATCCAAAGAGATCAGTAATAACAATTTCAACTTCTTCCCATTTCGCGATGCCTCTTTTTAACGCTACAGCTTGCAAATCAAATGAAACTGACTCCCTTCCTTTTAAATTAAAATTCATATAATAATTTGAACCTGTACTATGATTTTTGTTTATTTCATCATGATTCCAAGTTAGCTTATTTTCACATTTAAATCGAAATACGATATTAAGAATAGGAAATATCGACTTGTTTGAAATTTTCATTTTGCACATATTCGTTTCACCTATAAAAACGTTCGAATTCCCTTGACTGTATTCCCATTCAACACGAGATACTTTACGTATATATACATGCATAGCACCTATTAAAATTACATATAAAAATACGAGAGATAAAAACAGTAGATTACTTGAAAATACACTTAAAATAACTGCTACAACTGACATAACCCCCATTACGAAAGGCTCCGCTAAAGATGTATACGCAAGCTGTTGATTCATCGTACATTCTCCACTGGCACACTAATCGTATGAAGAATTTCTTTCATAATTTGTTCTTTCGTCGTTTTCATCTCTCCCTCAATCGTTAACGTTAAACGATGAGCACAAACTGATGCAGCGAGCGTCTTAATATCATCTGGCGTACAGTAATCTCTTTCATTTAATATTGCCCGTGCTTGAATTGCTCTCATAAATGCCAACGTTCCCCGAGGGCTTACACCAATTTCAATTAACTCATGGTTACGAGTTGCTTCAATAATTTCAAGGAGATAATCTTGCACATCATTCCCTACTAACACTTCTCTTGCACGCTTTTGCATCGTAATAATTTCTTCACTTGAAATAATAGAATGTAACGTTTCTAATGGATCATTCATTTGAAACCGATTCATCATTTCCTTTTCAGCTTCTCTCGTAGGATAACCTTGGCGTATTGTGAGTAAAAACCGGTCTAACTGAGCATCTGGTAACGGAAATGTGCCCGCTGATTCGAGTGGATTTTGCGTTGCTATAACTAAAAAAGGTTCTGGTAATGAATGTGTCTGTTTCGCAATTGTAACAGTACGCTCTTCCATAACCTCAAGTAACGAAGATTGTGTTCTCGGTACAGCTCGATTAATTTCATCCACTAATACGATATTTGCAAAAATCGGTCCTAACCTTGTTTTAAAATCCGATTCCTTTACATGAAAATATTCAAGACCAATAACATCTCCAGGCAAAGTATCCGCTGTAAATTGTATTCTTTGAAATTTAGCGTCCACACTTTTAGCCAAACTTTTCGCTAATGTTGTTTTTCCTGTCCCAGGTACATCTTCTAATAAAATATGTCCCCCTGCTATTAGAGCAATGGCTGCTAGTTCTATCGATTCGTCTTTTCCTATAATAACCTTCGAAATATTATTAGTAATTTTCTTTAATGTACTCATATAGTAATCTACCACCT
>NZ_JBNLYE010000443.1:0-2892 GCF_050172095.1 Bacillus sp. GMs2/2 | reverse complement strand
TAAGCCGAAAGTCAACATCAAACGTGTTAACTTTTTATTTTTTAAACATCAAACAAGTTAAAAAGGAGTTGGAACCATGTTTGGACAAAGATTGAGAGAATTACGAAATAAGAAAAACATTAGTGCTACTGCGCTTGGAAAAGCACTTGGGATTGCACAAACAACTATATCGAATTGGGAAAACTCTGGATATGAACCCAGCTATGAAATGTTAGTGAAAATTTCACGCTATTTTGGTGTATCTGTAGATTATTTAGTAGGAAACGATAATGACGTCAATAAAAATGAAATAAGTCGTTTAGCAAAAGAGTTATATGAGGACTTGGATGATCTTCCAGAAGATGAACGCAATGATATTGAAAAAGGACTATTAGAATATCTGGAATTTCTAGGTTATAAATTAAAAAAAACAAAGAAATAAATTCTTTGCTTTTTTAATTAGCTTTTTGTCTAATATTAGATTTAAAGTTTCTATTTTCTTTAATATAAGTCTGTAATTTACTATGCAATTCAACATAATTACCTGTTTGTGACAATACTTTCACCAAAAAGTCATAATCAACTTGTTTACATAAATTCTTCTTTTTCATAAATTAATTACCCCTTTTACGAAATTTTTTATGTACAAGTGGAACGGAACTTTACGCCACACTAACAAGTGTTCCACTCCTTAAACGACAAATGACACTACTTTTGTAGTGTCATTTTTAACATCAATCACCCAGCTCCCCCACCAGGATCTACCATATATTGTAAAATTTTAGTGATACTTCCTTGCATCGGAAGTGCTGTTAAAGCCGCTATTGTGGCAAATAAATATAGTCGTTTTGCCCATCCCTTCATATTTAACCACCTCTGAATTTATTTTAACACATTTTTTGGAAGTTCCGCATAGAACAAATCATTATTTCGTTCAAAGGCCAGTAAAGCTTCTCTCATTAAGTTCATATCTTCTCTTGCTAGAGCTTGAACAAAAAGTTGAAGTGGTGTAAGAAAACCATTTTGTTTTTTAGTTTCTTCCATAAGAGCATCTGCTTTTTGTTTCATATTTTGTTTTATGTATAGATACCCCCTTTCTGTCGGATTTATAGGGTTTATATGATTTAAATTCTTTTCAAAATGAATGTTTAGAAAATCAAGTGTTGTTTGTAACATTTGTTGTTTTTTACGCATTTTTTGGTTACTTGGTGAAGCCACCAAACTTAACCCTTTGTCTAAATAATACTTAGACAATTCGTAGTCCGTTAATATATATGTCTCACCCATAATACAATAGGCTGTAGCCTTTGGAAGTAAATATACTCTTCCATCTCTGGAAATCATGTCATCACATAATTCTCTTGCTCTCTCCAATTCATTGTTCCTATGAAAACATGTGGCCAATAACTCCATAGTCCTTAATTCATATGAAGATTTTAAAAATGGATTTTTCACCTTTTCAATTTCAGCCTTTAACTCATCAATATTTGCACTTACTAAATTGTAACTTCTTGAATCAAAGAAAGCGTAAATCAGAGCAAACTCCATAGGAATTTTACTTATATCCTCTGCATTTTTTTGCTTTCCCATTTCTCCCTTTACCAATTTCAAAAATTCGCGCGGGTTAAATTCATCTGCGTTTCGTAAATAAAGTAATTCATAAGCACTCGCAAATTTACGATTCAACAAATTATTTGATTGTTTTTCTTGACCAATTAAATGATTTAATAATTCTAATTCACCGCACATGTCTATATATTCAAACGCTACTCTTAAATTAACTTTCCGTTTAGCTTGGTTACAATAGTTAAACACTTCTGTCTTTCGAAAAGAATAATCATGGGGATATAACATGTTTAGTATTTCTGCATAAACAGAAAAGTCAAATTCTCTTTTACCTGAAATAGATTGATTTACTTTAGAATGGCTAATACCTAACAAATCAGCAAGTTGTCTATTAGTAATACCTCTATTAGTTAAATCCTTTTGAATTTTTTCTAAAATCATACCCCTTGTTACACCCTCTCTCATCTTTTAATATGCAAATATATAAAAGGTTTTATATTAAAAGAATTTTCTGTAAATACATTCTAACAGAAATCAGAAAAAGTTTCGTTCCAGTATGGGATTTTGTATATTTCTATATTATTTTCGGAATATTCAGAAAATAATATTCGTATTTGCTTGTAACTTCTAACTTATTACTAGTTGATATTTAAAAAAAGTATGTGTAAAATAGTTCTTAAAGATATAGATTTTAAACAAGAAAATTTTACTAAAACCTATTCGTTAGCTTTAAACATTAATTATAAAAAAATAAAACCCCACCGCAACGTTTTTAATTGGATCAGGTCGCCAAACTCAAACCAATTAAAAACTCCAAGAGATAGGGGCTTTAAATTCACACTATAGGTATATGTGTTTTTCTTTAGTATCAAACTTGATACTAAAATTATACCATAACGTATATCTATTGTGAATATAAAACCTCTGTTTTTCCTATTTATTTGTGGTGGAAAAATAGGAGGTTTTTTTATGCTACTAAATAATTTTTTGCTAAGTACAGCAAAACGAGAATTAAGTCCACACCTGGTTCATGTTCCGCGAGGTGCTATCAATAAAACAGTACAAAAAGTAATTAAAAATATTGATATTATTCTGTTCGAACATGAAGGTAAAACCACTAAAGATTTCTTCATACAAACACCACGCCGCTATAAGGCATTGGAAGTTGTTTTATCTTACCTAGTACAAGAAGGATACTCTCAAATGAAACAAGAACAAATCAGTGAAAAATCCGGTATTTCTGTGCCGATCATCAACTTTATACTGAATTGGTTAGAGGACCTTGAAGTATGCCATCAAATCAAAACAAGACGTCATGGTAAGATTGCACCATCTATTTACATATTA